>CAZFOX010000356.1:0-5527 GCA_964520565.1 uncultured bacterium
CGGATGCCGTTCTCTCCCCTCTTCCATCGGGAAAGGGACGAATATTAATCATGGATGACGAAATGGCCGTAAGTGGAGTTGCCTCGGAAATTTTAAGTACATTTGGATATGAATGCACCACGGCCCGCGATGGAGCCGAAGCCATCCAACTCTACCGGCAATCGTTGGAGAAAAAGGAAGCGTTCGACATTGTGATTATGGATTTAACCGTCCCCGGAGGAATGGGGGGAAAAGAAGCCATCCAGATTCTTCGCGAAATCAATCCGGGAATCCGCGCCATCGTTTCCAGCGGATACTCCAGCGATCCGATTCTTTCCGACTACCAACAATACGGATTCTGCGGCGTTCTCAGCAAACCCTACAATGTCTCCGGCATGGCCGCTCTGATTAAAAGCACGATGGAATAACTCAACTCCGAATATCTATACTTCTTTTCCACCCTCTTTACCCAACAACGTCATCCGTGTTGCGTTCCCAACAATCCCATCATCGACCAACCCATTTCTCTGTTGAAATTGACGAACGGCTTCTTCGGTTTTCTTTCCAAACTTGCCATCCACCTCGATATCAAATCCCAAATTGCGCAAGGCCTCCTGAATAATTTTAACATTCCGGCCTGTCGTGAGAGGTGATGTTTTACACAAAATGCTTTCATTTTGATCCCCCGCCCACGCACGCACGGACGGCGTGGGTTCCACAAAATCCTCTTCCCGAATCTCTACACCGCGTACCCGGATAGGCAGCCGCAAATCCCAGTTTCCCGCTTGGACTAACGCCCCCAATTCCTCCATCCGGTATACCGTTCGCTTCAACAATGTGTTTTTGTGCCCGGTCAGCCAGTCCCGCCGCTCCCCAACATAGCCAGCGATCCATGTCCGCTCTCCGGCCACCGCAGTGGTTCCATGCCGTTCGTTTGTCCGCTCGATCATCCGCTGTACCGATCCATGAATAACGCTATCGTAAATGACTGTCACACTCAACGCAGCCCGCAAGCCCATTGTATCGCATCTTTGTACCGCTGGATTCCAATACACCCGGTCGAAAAAAGCGTCCTGAACCTCCCGCATGACCGGATCGTCTCCCGCCTCGGCAAGCAACCGCCGCAATTTGTTGTCATTATCCAGCCGCAGATCGATCTTCTTGAACGCCGATAGGTACCCAGACAACTCCCCGCCCAACGCTGCATCATCCCGGTCGCAATATGCTTTGACCAACAGATACAGGTTCCCACTTGCCAGTGTGGTCTGTGACCGCCCATAAGTCAGGTGGCCACTATCTCCTACCAGCAGCGTCACCCGCCCATAATCACCCCGCACCCGCCCCGTCTCGAAAATGTTTACAATAGCCTGCGCCGTTTTCTTCTGTAGATCGCTCACCATAATCTCCACCTCGTTAATTCCCCGGATTCATCGACACCAATTATACTAAATAAATAATAATAAATTACTTGCTGTTAATCGGGAAGGCGGATTGGTTTTTCAAATTCACTCATCCCACTCGGAGGAAGCCGCCAAACGCCGCTCCCATCCCGGTTCGTAAAATAGAGATATGACTCGGAAGGCTTCAGCGCGTCGCCGTCGGCCCAAAACGCATAAAAATCGGGATGCGCATTGACGGGACGGCGCGCATAGGTGTGGTTACGCGCACTCCTGTGTGTGAGCGTGCGGACTTTTTTCCAAGATCGTCCCCGGTCGCCGCTAACGAGCATAATCATTTCGCCCCCGGTCGTGAAAGCTTGCGGCCCCGGTTCGATAGGCCCGATCGCACGCCAAAGGCCATTGGATTCAATATAGATCGAGCCCGTATCGTAATTATGATCGGAAGCGGCTACTTTGTTGTATTCCCATTGCGCCCCCGTCCAACGGGCCGTCATCCAGATTCGCGGCCCCGCGGCGGGGCCGGATTCGTATCCCCGGCTGAGGACGAACAAAATCACCGGCTGCCCGCTTTCCTCGTAATTCAAATCCTTGATATACACCAAAAATCCTTCTTTCTGGTAATCGTGAACCAGCGCGTCGTTCTGAGGAGATGCAAGCGGCGTTTCGAGCGGCAATCCATCCACGGTAGTCCACGTCTCTCCAAAATCCCGGGTTTCCATGTAATACAGATTCGTTCGCGCATTCAGCCCGCCTTGGGGAGGATGCCAGTTGAACGCCGTTCCCCGCTTGTTCTTCCATGCGCTACTGATCTGGTAATGCCCGTTGAAACCGGCCAGTTTCCGATCTTTTTCCGGCGCGAATCCATCCCGGCTCGAATTAACGTACAGTTCCCGGCCGCCGGTATACTTGGTAAACAGCAACAGAATTCCGAATCCTTCCATAAACCTCGGCTGCGGGTAAGTGAATTCCTTTTGCATGACCAATTCGAACGAATCGATGGAATACGGAGCGCGGCTTTTCCAGATAAAACCATCCTTTCCCCCGTGCGCGCTGGCGAAAATCCAAAGAAAGCCCTCCGCATCGATACACAGCGTGGGATTATGATGCGCATCGGCGGTACCCTTCTCCATCACCACGACCGGCCGGGGAACCATACCGGTTTTGTGATCGAAATAGGACGCCATGATGAGCAGGGGTTTCTCAGCCTCGATACCTTTGCTGCCACCATAAACAAAAAAAGTCTTCTCGGCCGCCGGGGCGTATTCTGCCAATGGAATATGTTTGGCACAGTACGTTCCCAGTCCGCCACTATACTTATATACATATTCATCGTTCGACGGTTGATTGCTGTACCAAATCCCCCGGTAACCATCCTCGCGAAGGAATGGGGTAGAATCGGCAGCCGGTTGGGCGATTTCCGTACCATAAGATACTACGGGCAATAGACAGAACATCCAGAATAAGAATCGTGTAACTTTCATCATGACACTCCTGATTGTTAAACTCTGGAAAGCGATATCCTGAATCCGATAAGAAAAAATCGTCGGCATTACAGATTAGACCGCAGGTCAGTATACCATAATAGAAAAATGGGTTACATTTGAGTGGCTTATCCAAAGCAGATTCTCGATCGCTTCACCCAGCGGAGATCGATCTTCAGGAGAATTCGTATGCCCATCATACCTCCTATTCCACGCCGCCGTTTTCTAGTTGGAGCCGCCGCATTGAGTATCGCCCGGACATCCTGGGCCGCCCAGCCGGATCATAACACCAAACCACCTCTACTCTGCTTCAGCAAACATCTGCAATTCTCGCGCGATTATAACGAACTGGCCGATCTCTTGGCCGAACTGGGATTCGATGGAACCGACCTGACGGTTCGTAAAGGCGGACACGTCCTGCCGGAAAACGTGGAACGCGATCTCCCCAAAGCCGTGGAAGCCATCCGCCGGGCCGGCTTGGACGTCCAGATGATCACCTCCGACATCGAAGACCCCGGTGAAGAAAAAACCGCGAAAGTCCTTCAAACCGCCTCCTCGCTGGGGATACGGTATTACCGGATCGGAACGTGGAGTTACGATCCCAAACGTCCGATCCTCGACCAGATCGAGGAATATAAACCCAAACTTCAAAAATTGGTTGCCCTAAACGCTCAATTCAACATCCGGGCGGGCTATCACAATCATTCCGGGCGAAACTATATCGGCGGCTCGATGTGGGATATTCACGAGATCTATAAGGAGGTCGATCCAAAATGGATCGGATACAATTACGACGCGGCGCATGCCGTCGCCGAAGGAGGCGCCGGATCGTGGGAAATCACCTTCCGGCTCATTCAAAACCGCATCTTTGGCGCGGCGGTCAAAGACTGCGCCTGGGAGAAAGATCCACAAAAAGGATGGCAGCGTACTTACCCGCCGGTGGGAGAAGGGATGGTCGACTGGCCGCTTATCCTCCAGATGCTTAAAGAAATTTCCTTTACCGGCCCCTTTTCCATGCATTTCGAATACCCCATCCCCGGCGAAGGCGAAGAAAAACGCCGTAACGAACTGCAATGCATCCGCCGCGATGCTGATCGATTCAAAACCATGCTGAAAGATGCAGGATTACGGTAAACCATGAAAATATCGACAACGCTTTCCCTGTCAGGTCTGGCGATTCTTTTTTCGCTTGTTGCAACAAGTGAATCCTCCACGTTATTAAACGTTCCCGAATATCAGCCCTGGAAAGTGATCTCTCTCGATCCGGACTACGGCGGACTCTGGCTGGTCGCCGGTGATCTGGATGGAGACGGCGAGCCGGAAATCGTCAGCTGCGAAAATTTTAACGAAAACGATATCCATTACACCAGCACCGCCGCCGCTCAAAAACTGGATGGTTCGGTATTATGGAAATGGGGCGATCCTGGTGTAGGACGAAAAATCTGGCATCACGACGTGGCCTGCCAGATTCACGACTGGGATGGCGACGGCCAGAATGAAGTAATCCTCTGTACCCAAGGTTTTCTTGTCGAACTCGACGGCGCAACCGGCGCGGAAAAACGCCGCCTCCCTATCGCGGAAGACGCCAGCGACTGCCTGGTTTTCTGCGACCTTTCCGGCCTGGGACGTCCCACCGACGTCCTGGTCAAGAACCGTTACGAGCAGATTTGGGCGTATAACCGGATGGGGAATTTACTCTGGACAGTTAAAAATCCGGGCGGTTTCCGCACCGCCCACCAGCCGCGTCCCGTCGATCTGGATGGCGATGGACGCGACGAGATCATGGCGGGGTACGCGATGCTGAATCCCGATGGCGGCGTTCGCTGGGTATTCCAATCGAAAAACGCCGATCTTTCCCAAGGCCACCTGGATTGCATGCGGGTGGTTCGCCAGGGATCGAAGCCGGAAGACTTTCAATTGGCGATCACCTGTTGCGGCGCAAACCACATCGCCATGATCGATGGAAACGGCGGCATTCTCTGGGAACAGTCGGGACATCATTTCGAGTCGATCAATGTCGGCCATGCCAACCCCAAGCGCGATGGCCCACAAATTTTGGTCGATATCGATCACACCCCCCTCGGCGAAAGCCCCCTGTGGCTACTAGACAATCAGGGCGAGCGGATTGTCCAAATCGTGGCCGATTACTGCCGCCATCACAAATTCCTGGATTGGACGGGAGACGGACTGGATGAAATCTTCATCGCTCACAACCGCGCGATATACGATTACACGGGAAAGCAAATCGCTATCCTGGCCGCACCCGAACACACCGGCCAATCCGAAAAAGGCGAAGACAGCCTTCTCATCGGCGATATGACCGGCGATGGGATCGCCGACGTCCTACTGGTTACTCCGGAATTCGTCTCGATCTACAAGAATGAAAAAGGTAAAAAACCGAACGAATCGATTCCATTAGGAACGGGCTTAAACGTAACGCTCTATTAGTACGATTTCCGAATCGTTCCCCGATCAGCCGATTGCAAATTTCACCACGAACACCGCCGCGATGACAATCATCAAGGGATGTAAATCGCGCACGCGTCCAGTCAATATCTTTAAAATAGTATACGAAATGATCCCGAATCCGATTCCTTCCGTGATCGAAAAACTGAATCCGATCAGCATGATGGTCAAAAAGGCGGGAAGGCCTTCCGTATATTCATC
>CAZFOX010000356.1:5537-5849 GCA_964520565.1 uncultured bacterium
TCCCAGGGAATGAATTTGACCGCTTTCATCATCATAAATCCCACCATGATCAATGCCGGGGCAATAATGGGATACACGTAAGCGCCGGATGGGGTTTCAATACCCTTCCCGAGCATGCCCACCAATGGAGAAAAGAAAAGCGCTAGTAAAAACAACAGGCCGGTTATCACACTGGCCAGGCCGGTGCGCGCCCCATCGCTGATGCCGGATGAGGATTCCACATAACTGGTCACGGTGGAAGTCCCCAGCATGGCCCCGGTCACAGTTCCAATAGCGTCTGCCAGAAAGGCCTGTTGGGCGCGCGGCAGTTCC
>CAZFOX010000357.1:0-5843 GCA_964520565.1 uncultured bacterium
GGTATAGCCGACAATCCCCCTATCCATTTTCGCGTTCAGTCTGGACAACGGCCGTTGTCCCGTGAGACGATAAGAAGGGTATTCTCTTGACAGAACGGCCGAGCAGGCCGAGTGGAATGGGGAGGACGCGATGAATGCACGAATGGGATTTACACTCATTGAATTGCTGATCGTGGTGGCGATTATCGGGATTTTGGCCGCAATCGCCGTTCCGAATTTCCTCAACGCGCAGGTGCGCGCCAAGGTGGCGCGTTCAACGGCCGATGAAAAAACGATGGAACAAGCCATTCTTCAGTATTCACTGGATTATAACGACAATCCCCCGCATTCGCATGAAAACAATCAGAACTGGTGGCTGACAACGCCGGTGGCGTACCTTTCCACGTTTCTTTTCGATCCGTTTCAGCGAGTCCCCGACGCAAAAGCCCTTTCCGATATATCGGGGCGCATGAATCTAACCAAACAACAATACCATTGGGATCCTTACGACAAACGGTATTGGGAGGGACTTGCTCCCAATTATTTCGATCCATCCATCAATCCCGATTTCGGCCCCCGGCGGCAATCGATCGGCGTGATTATCGGACTCGGCCCCACAACGACCTATATGGGGGCCAGTACGACCGACTGGCACCCCTTCGAAGCTTCCAACGGCCTTTACAGTATTGGTATCATCCGCCGGTACGTTCCCGGAACGCCGAAAGTCGATTTCGCCATGCCTTGATGCGGATCGGGATCGATTGTCTGATCCCGGCGAAAGAAAAGCAGGAATAACAGAAAACGTATGCGACGCATAAGGGGAGTGCTTTAATCGTGAAGCGCTCCCCATCGCATTCATTCGGCCACATCCTCATCCGGGATCGCCAATCATCCATCTTGAGGAAATTGGTTTGTAATGATGTTTTTTTATCTTGACATACACGGATATTTTCTTACCCTATGGTAAGAATTTAAAAAAACGAAAGGATTATGGGTCATGCCCACCTCTCTCCTGACCGTGAAAGGCCAAACGACTATTCCTAAAAAGATCCGGGAGTATCTGAATTTGCATCCCGGAGACAAGATTGACTTTATTGTGGATGAGAATGGAAAAGTCGTACTCGAACCATCCTCCTGCGATATTAAGGAACTCGAAGGAATTCTTTATAAACCGGGGATCAAGGCTGTCGCGATCGATGATATGCAGAATTTGATCCGGAAACGATTCGGGAGAAATTAACCGATGATCGGTCTCGACACAAACGTACTTGTCCGGTACCTGGTGAGGGACGACAAACGACAGGCGGAAAAAGCATCGGCCTACATTCGGGAAGCTATATCCAAAGGGGATTGTTTTTATATAAACCGCTTGGTTTTATGTGAATTGGTATGGGTGCTTGAGGCTTCTTATGGGTTCAATAAGAAAGAGATCGCGGGTGTTCTTGAAAAGATTCTCGTAACCAAACAGTTTGAATTCGAACAAAAGGAAATCGTTCGACAGGCTGTGAACGGCTATGCTCAAGGGAAAGGAGACTTAGCCGACCATCTAATCGGTTTGATCAATCATGAATCCGGTTGCGTACGTACCGTAACCTTCGACCGTGCATTGAGGAATGCACCTCTATTCGATGTATTGGACTGAAAATTACCGCTGAGTTTTTTCCCTTCCAACCCGATTGATGAATGGAAGCATCCTAGCCGACGCCGAAATCATAGGGCGTATCCCTGGATTCACCGGGAATCAAACAACCTTTTATTTCGTTTCTTATCCGATGTAAAATGAACGCAAATAGGATCGACTATCGAATTCAATTGGATACGAATAACAATGATCCAAACCTCCGTCTTAGAAAATTCGCTCGTCGAACGCGTGATACAACGAATTGCTATGGCTTTCCATCCCCGAAAGATCATCCTTTTTGGGTCCCATGCGCATGGTAAATCGCAAACGCATAGCGATATAGATTTATTGCTGATTTATGATGGACCGCTCTCGAAAAACGACCTTCATTTGCTGGTGCTTGATTTGTTCGATCGTCCGGATTTTTCTTTGGATGTTTTTATCTTGAACTCGGACGAGTGGGAAAATTTAAAGCCGGTGGCAAATTCGCTGGCGAGAGAAGCCGCCGAAACGGGAATCGTCTGTTATGGATGATTGGAAAAAGATTTCTGTAGCACGCTGGTTTCTGAAAGCCAAAAACGATTTGGAAGCCGCAAAAACGTTGTTGCGTGAAAATCCCGATATCACCGATGTCATTTGTTTTCATGCGCAACAATGCGCAGAAAAAGCTCTCAAGGGATTTTTAACTCAGGAGGGAGTTCATGTAGAGAAAACGCATCATCTTCCGACTTTATTGAGTTATTGCGTGCAATATGATTCGGATTTGGATCGGTTTCAGGGAATCGCAAAAAGTTTAACGCGATACGCAGTCGTGGATCGATATCCTGACGATTGGCGAGAAATACCCAAAGATGAAGCCTCGATTGCCGTGCAAAACGCTGAAAGCCTTATGAAAACTATCGCTGATAAAATAGAACATTCTTCTCCCCAATGATATCTATCGAAAAGGATTATTTTGATCTTCGTTTTTCCCTCGCTTTCCTTCTTCTCTTCACAATGTGTATAAAATGCAGGAAATATCTGCTTGGTTATAAGGATTCCTTTCACGGATCGATTGCCGGGAATCACTGACGCGCGGCTGAATAGAGGCCAAAGAGCTGGATGCCTTGCAGTTCGACGGAGGCGACCGGTTTCTGGCGGAAGAAGAGGGACGCCTCTTCGCGCCGCCACATCCCCTGGCGGGATTGAACCAGGTAGTAATCGGCGGGATCGGCGATTTCCGGCCGCACCCATCCGCGCTGGCGGTAATACGAATAGACCTCGAAGGACATACTCGCCGGTTTGATGGTTTTCCCTTCCGGAACGACTCGATTGATTGTGTCCAAAAAATCGCGCGTCAGGGCATCGCACCAGAAGGTGGTCTCCATGCCCCGGTTCCACGCGCCAGGGATTCCCCCCGCGATTTCGTTGTAATAGGCCAGGTAAAATGGCCGAATCGTGGCATAGGCGTAAAGGGAAGGAAGGACAATCGCTGCCATCAAAACGGTGTGAACGGCCTTTTCGTTGAGCCAATGGCGGGCGGCGGTCCACAACCGGTGATAGCCGAACCCCACCAGGCAGGCGGCGAAGGGAAAGCAGGGTAGAAACAGGCGGCATCCGTCGTAAGCCTTGGCCAGTTGGATCACCAGTAACGGCGCGACGAAATGCAAGACCAGGAACGAATAGACGCCCGTCAGCAGGAAAACCAGGATGGCGACGGGGATCGTAAATAGCACCATGACGAAGGGGTAATGCCAGGGATTGCTTTCCCCGTAGACGGTCCCGAGGTAATACAATGGGATCGGCGTTTTTTCGGCGTAATGAAAGAATCGGCTGACGATGCGGCTCGCGGTTTCGTGCCACAGCCAGGGTTGCAGGCCGATGTAGAATACCGGCGCGAGCAGCGCCGCCCAGGCTGCCGATTTTGCCAAACGCATCCAGTACACCCGTTCTCGCCAATGGCCGGATGCCAGTTGAATCGCCGCCCATGCCAGCAGTGGAGCCGGCAGAAAGACGGCGTGCAGTTTGGTGCAAAAGGCCAGGGCGAAGGCCAGCCCGAATCCGATCGGACTGAGTTTTCCTTGATAGGCCAGGAATCCCGCCGCCGCCGCCCAGAACCACCAGGCCATGATGGGCAGGTCGAGGCTGAAGAGATGGGCATGCCCGAAGATGCGCGGCATCATCGCCAGCGAGACCGCTCCCGCCAGCGACGCCATGCGCGGGAGGAACAGGCGCAGAAATAAGTACATCGATGCGAGCAGCAGCGAGAAGACTGTCGCGGAGGGCAGGCGCAGGGCGGCGATTTCATCCACCCAGCCGTTCAGCAACAGGTAGGAGATAGCGGCGACCGTGCGCGGCGGGGAAGGGTGGTCGGATTTGGTGTACCAATGGCGGTCGATGGTCTCTTTCGAGAACGGCGCATCCAGAGAGAACAAACCTTGGATCCAGGCCGCCTGATTTTTGGCCACGCCGAACTGAACCTGCCCTTCGTCCCAGGTAACTCCCGGCGCTTCCAACTCCACCGCAAGCCATAGGAAAAACAACAACCCCAGCACGGCGGCGATGAGGGCATCGGCGTTTTTTAGATTGATAAATCGAATGTCCATATTGCATGCTCGTTAAGGTGGATTTGGATCATCATACAGAGGGTTGGGTGAATTCAATAGATGGGGCATCTGTCATGGAGCGCGGACGTCCCCGTCCGCGTATTTCTTGCGAGAGAATCGGAATCAAGTTTAGGATAGGGAGGGCGGAAGAAGAAGGAGGAGGCTTCTCCTTTTAGGGTATCTTGCCGAGTGTAGCAGTTGGCTCCCCCGGCTTGCGGGCGGGGACGCCCGCGCTCCTTGATGAGAGTGAGGGAGGGGGAAAAGGAGTGCGGACGTCCCCGTCCGCGTATTTCTTGCGAGAGAATCGGAATCAAGTTTAGGATAGGGAGGGCGGAAGAAGAAGGAGGAGGCTTCTCCTTTTAGGGTATCTTGCCGAGTGTAGCAGTTGGCTCCCCCGGCCTGCGGGCGGGGACGCCCGCGCTCCTTTTTTTTCTTCTTCTTCTTGTTGACAGGGGGGCTTTCTTTTTCTATACTCACCTGACCCTTTGTTATAATATTATAAAAATGTGAGCCAAATGCGAATTGTCGACCGGAAAAACCCGCGCAAATTATATCTGCAACTAGTGGATATTCTTAAAGAAGCTGTGGATCGCGGCGAATTGACGCCCGGCACTCAGCTGCCCACGGAAGACCAGTTATGCATCCGGCAGGGAGTCAGCAAGGCCGTAGTCCGGGCGGCGCTATTGGATTTGTCGCAAAAGGGATATCTTCGCCGAATCGCCGGCAAGGGAACCTTCATCGAGCGCCCCGTAGCGGCGCACGGGGTCTGGCTGACCACGCACATCACGGAAAACCTGCTCGATTTCGGGATCGGTTGGGAAACGGAAGTAATTCAGAAAATGTTATCCGTTCCGCCATCCGATCTCGCCGATCTCTTCGCCCTGGAAGCGGGGCACCAGGTTTTCAAGGTGATGCGCCTTCGCCGGATTGGGGATCGACCGGCGGTATTAGAAACCGCGTACGTGTCGCACGATCTGTGTCCTGGTTTGGCGCTGGAGGATCTGCGATCCAGCAGTCTAATCGATCTGATTTGCGAAAATTACAGCATTCCCATTACCCGTTGTGCCGATTCGTTCGAAGTAACGACTTTGGAAGACAAAGAGGCCGATTTGCTGCAAAAGAAGAAAGGTCAGCACGCTCTGTTGGTCGACCGAATTATTTATACCACCAACAATCGCGTGGTGGGATTCGCCCGGATACTTTCTGTATCCGAAGACCACCGGATCACATTCGAAGCGGTGCGGTCTCCCGGCGAGTAAAACTCCGGTCTCTCTCCCGTTCCCGTTTGGATTCCCCCCTTTCGCCTGCCCGTGTATGATGCACGGCGACTGTTTTATTCAAACCGTTTTTCTCATAACAACAGCGAGGTCATCGAGTTTCATGCATATCCGGCGTATTACCCTGCATCCCGACCGCTTTCCCGCAACCGATTGTTATCCCTTTCATCTGGAGATACTTCACCAAACGCCGGGTATCGAGTTGAGCGCGCCGGTCACTTTCTTCGCGGGCGAGAATGGAACCGGCAAGACCACGTTGTTGCGGGCGATCTGCCGCCGGTGCGGAATATACATCTGGGGAGAGATTCCCTCGCCGAGTCTGCAGCGCAATCCCCACGAGGGGCAGCTGCACCGGGCGGTGGAGGTGGAATGGTGCAACGG
>CAZFOX010000358.1:0-5834 GCA_964520565.1 uncultured bacterium
TTTGATTGGTCGTGTTTGTGGCGATAATCCCATCCACGCCGCATTCCATAACAACATCCACCGCTTCCCGGATCGCATCGTCGCTGAGATCGGGCGCTAATTTCACACACAAGGGCTTGGGATGCTCGCCTCCCTGTAGGCCGTACATTTCATCTTTCATGGCAAAAAGCAATTGGCGCAAAGGCTGGCGGTCTTGCAAGGATCGTAAGTCCGGTGTGTTGGGTGAACTAACGTTCACCACAAAGAAATCGCCATACGGATAAAGCCGCTGCAACGATGTGATGTAGTCCTGCTTGACGGCTGCGATATCCTCGGCGGGCGTTTCTTTCTGTTTTCCCAGGCTGACTCCTACGAGCGCATTCGGACGACGGTTCTGTTTCCTAGCCTGCGCCAACCGCTCGGCAATGGCTTCTGAACCGTCGTTGTTAAAACCCATTCGATTGACGATGGCTTCCATTTCCGGATACCGGAACAGGCGCGGTTTTGGATTGCCCGGTTGGGGGCGAGGTGTCAGGGTTCCGATCTCCATAAAACCGAATCCGAACAACTCCCATATATCGGTACAAACCGCGTTCTTATCGAATCCCCCCGCCAGACCGATGGGATTGGGAAAGGTATAATCCCATACGGTTTGCTGGAGTTTCGGATGCTGGAAGCAGAACAGTTTCCGCATCAACGGTTTGCACCACCGAGCCCAACCAATCTCGTGCATGGCAAATTCATGCACCCATTCCGGATCGAAGCGGAACAAGATCGGACGCACGACATTTCGATAACCAAAATCAATCAGAGACATGAGTATCCTCAAGGTATCAAAAGTCCTTCAGTTTCGCGCGGGTGGTTGTAATAGGCAAGCCGTGGAAACAACGCGATATAAGATGGTCTGAAATGGAAACCCTTTTTAAGGCCCTTGGCGCTATAATACAAAAAAGAAGCGGATCCAGGATTGCCTTAAAATTCAAAGGATTGTATTTAGTAATACATAAACCTCATCCTGGCTCAGAATTGGATAAAGGGGCGGTCGGAAGTATCAGGAGTTTTTTGGAAAAGGTGGGAATTGTATTATGAGAGGTATCACATCTGAATATAAGGGTTGGTTATAGTGGAGAATATCAGTATATTCCTGAGGATCGTGCCTACCATGGTGTGGTTTGCGGGATCAATTCCGTCGTTCATTTTACAGCGGAAAAAGAGGAAAACATCGAAAAGGAATTCAGAGAATCCGTCGATGTTTTCTTGAACTTTTGTATGGAACTTGGTGATGAACCGGAAAAACCGCTGATCAATAATTATAAAGCCGCAGCGAATCAATAATGAATCCGCGTTTTGGAGCCTTGAAAGAATTTACCGTAACCTGAATTTCAAATATCTTTAAAGTGTCTTCTGACACGGTTTCATTATCGCATTGAATCTACGATTGAAAAAAGAAATAAACCATCATGCCCATTTATGAATACGCCTGTTTGGAATGCCGGACGGTCTTTCAATTCTGGACGCAGCGCATTGGAGAAAAGCAGAATCCCCAGTGCCCCAAGTGCGGACGTACCCATATGAAACGCCTTCTATCGTCCTTCGCCATCGGCAAGGGACAATCTTCGGCAAAACCGGAAGCGCCGATGATGGGCGATTCTTCCATGCCCGATCCATTCGCCAATATGTCCCCCGATCAACAGGCCCATGCCGAACGCGAAATGATGAAACTCATGAGCCAGGCGGAGGGCATGGATGAAAACGATCCCCGGCAGATGGGGGCGTTCATGCGCAAAATGTCCGAAACCACCGGACTCGATCTCGGCCCGGAAATGAACGAAGCCATCCGCCGCCTCGAAAGCGGAGAAGACCCCGAAAAGATCGAAGAAGAAATGGGCGATCTCTTCGGCGAAGGAATGGGCGGCATGCCGGGAGGAACGCCGGGAGCAGGCGGCGGCTGGTCGTACGATAATAACCTTTACGATATGTGATTGATTGCACCGGTGATCGAACGGATTTTCTCTCTGGCTACATCTCGATCCATTGGGGAATCCGATCGAAGAGATAAAGTGCGCGTATTGGATCGAACGGCTCTTTGCAGAACGTTACGAATTACCGGTTTTTACGAATCGCCATAGCGTACGGATGGACGAGATTCGCATTATTTCGATCTGTTTTTGTGAAGGATGATTATTATGAATATCAATAGCTATGTGGAATCCAACATTCAACTGGTTGAATTGGAAGGAACCGTCGATTCGTCCTGCGTGCCGGAGTTTTCGGCTTTTCTAATCCGTACCATTCAAGAGAGCGATCGGCCGGTCGTGCTCGATCTATCGAAGACCGTCTATATGGGAAGTTCCGGTTTGCGGGTGATTACCATGGCGCAGAAACAGGCCTTTGCAAAAGGATTATCCTTCGGGCTTTGTTCTCCCAGTAAGGAATTGTGGCAATTATTGCTTGTAGTTCATATCGAACGTTGCATGATGATTTACGATTCGAAAGAGGAAGCCTTCGAAAAAATGACGAAGGTGAAAAGCGGCTTGTAGACGAAAACCTCTTCTTAAAAAATGATGCCCTGAAGCGTCGCTCCTTGGATATTGGCTCCCCGGAGATTGGCTTCGCTCAGATTAGCCCCACTCAGGTCTGCGTAGCTCAGATTGGCTCCACTCAAATCGGCGTCGGTTAAATTTGCCTCATAAAAAATCGATCCCGAAAGCGATGCCCAACTCATTTTCGCATACTGCAAAGTAGCTCGTTTCAGATTCGTCGACCAGTTGAGAACATGAGGGCAGGATGGTTGTACGGGATTTTCGGGGTGTGAATTCAGTGCGCTGGAGAGAAATAATTGTGTGAATATCTTGGAAAAACCGCCACCGGTGAATGTGGCGTTCAGCAGTGTCGCGCCGTTGAGGTTGGCGTGATTCAAGTCGGCCTTGCGAAGATCGACGCCACAGAGATTGGCGTTACGCAAGTCGGCTTCGCGAAGATCGGCGCCGCTCAAATCGGCGCCGCACAGGTTGGCGCTCCTGAGGTTCGCTTTCGTTAAGGAGGTATCGCTGAAGTCCGCTTCGCTTAAATCGGCGCCGCTCAAATTGGTTCCCGCCAGATACGTATCGCTCAGGTTGGCTTTTTGCAGGCGTGCGCCGCTCAAGTTGGCGTCGATCAGGAAAGCCAGGTAAAGATTGGTTTCCTGCAACGGGCAGTTTTTCAGGTTGGCGCGCGATAGATCGACGCCGCTCAAGTTGTAGCCCGACAGATCGCGGTTTTCCAAATCGGCCTCCGTTAAATCAATGTATTCATTCATATCGAGGGACTTTTTCCATGCGTTCCAACTCTCTTTCCCCTCGCAAAGTATTTTGAGCGTTTCCGCATTGGCCATGTTGTTTTCCTTTCAAATCCGTTGGCTCTGTTGGAGAAGGATTTCTGCGTTCATTTCGCTACCAGTCTGTAAACGGCGGCGCTACGGGGCGGCAGGACAATCGATCCCCGCCAGATATTATTTTCTTTCTTGAATTCGGTGGAAGACGATTTATCTTCGGTCTGGAGTAGAATCGTTTCTTCTTGTCTGTCGCCGATGTGCCGCCGATCCAGGTTCAGGATGACGGTGCGCGAATCGTCCGCGACGTTGGTTATGGAAATTTTGTGGATTGAGTCAGGCGTCAGCCAGGCGGAAGCGAGAACGGCCGGTTGGATTTGTTCCTTGCCCTCTTCCGTCCAGGATACCGTTCCACATCCCTCGATGGCGATGGGCGGGAGCAGTTCGCCGTATTGCAGGGCGTCGCGCGAACCGTGCCGCGCTTTACATAGCCCCTTCAGATATTCGGCTTCCTGGGCGTTACTGGCGTCTAATACCTGCGAACCGACCCATCCCAGCTGCGAACCGAAAACAAAGGCACGAGCCATTTTGAGACGGAATGGATATTTGGCGGGAAGATCGTTGCCATGAATGTATTGGAACCCGAATGAAATGGTTCGCCCGCTATAGACCGCCGGGTAGATAGGGACAATCTCTCCCAGCGCTTGAGGCGTATTGACCAGCAACCAGGCTTGTAACTGGTCGTTCCAGGGATCGGCGTTTTCTTCTGTGGTGAGCGCGGTACCGGCAGGCTGTACGCGGCGGCATCGCTCGATCAGGTCGCGGTAACCTTGAATCCAATACGTCCCCCCGCCGATGGGGTGTCCGTGATTGGTTGCATAACAACGCTTGGCGGCGGCGGCGGAGATTTGGTCGATGTAGACGGCTTTGACGCCGTATTCATTGAGGAGGCGGTCTACCAGTTTCGTTACGGTGTTTTTCCATATCTCCGTGGAGGGGCACATCGGGGACAGAGGAACTTTCGATCCGTAGATTTCCACGTATTTTTCCCCATTTTCATCGATGGCGCAGGCGGTTTCCGCCTTTTGTTCCTGCCAACTGTCCGTGGCTGGATCCCATAACCGCCCATTGATATACGGCATCACTGCCACCCCCGCCTGTTGGACTTTTTCCACCGCATTCTTAAAACCGGGCTTGGCCGGAAAATATTCCGGGTAATGGTCGTCGAAGGGAATCTCATGCCATGTATAGATATGTGCGGAAGTAGGAACGTCAAAATACCGGGCGAAAGCAAGGAGTCGATCGGCGGTCTCCTCATTCTCGCAAGCGCCGCAATACCACAGATCCGTATCCAAAAGCCACTGCGGGATATCGCGACGGTCGGAAAGCGGTGGAATATTTCCCCAAGGCAATCGTTTCGCCGCGTGGCGGTAGATTTGGGCGCACTCGTACCAATCGCCTAGAAATAGTGTGGTGGTTATTGAGTAAGGAAGCCGGTAGTGCGTGGCTTTGCCTGCCTCTTCCACATCGTGCCGGATTCCCATGCTGATACTTTTTTCGTTCGGCCTCCCTCCGATAAAGAGATCGAAGGGATGCCCATTCCGGTCGTGGACTCCGGCATACACGCCCGTTTTTCCATCCGATACGCCGATGAAGGGCATGGCGCGGGAGGCGGATGGATAGGTGGCCGAATACCGCCAGTTCCGAATGTTCTTTTGCAATACGCCCCAGCCGTTCGTGGTGATGGCGTGAGCGGTTTCCGGGAACGCCAGGGGGCCGATTTCCGGGTAAACAATATCCCATAAGGTGTAATCCGGCTCTCTCGTTTCACAGGATAGATTCCAAACCAAGTCGTCATGCAGGACGGTAATCGTACACTGGACTTTCAGATTACCCGGCTGCACTTTCGGCCATTCAAGCAGGATTTGGTGTTCGGATATTTTGTATACATTCGCCGTGCCGCTCAAAGCGGTAACAGTCTGTTTCTTCTTGTCCGCATCGAGAACGGTAATCGTCCAGATGGGAACGGGCGGACCTTCTTCAATCCAGGAAAAGGGGCGATCCGGGCTATCGGTTTTCGGAGTAAGTGTAATCAACGCGGCGCCCTCTTCCGTTTTTCCGGCAGTCAGTTTCCCCGTATTGGTTTCGATGGTATAGACGGTCTCTTCGGCTATTGCTACACCGGCAAAGAGGATACCGAACAGCAATAGGCTAATGGAAATCATTCGAACATTTTTCATGGTCTCTCCTCAAATCAAGTCTTTCACCCGCAAGAGTAGAGCAGGCGTTCCGTCTGCAAGCCAGCCCGCTCTCTGTTGAGTACCGATATCATCTCCATCGGCCTGCGGGCGAGGACGCCCGCGCTCCATTCTCTCTCCCCCTACAAGAAGGGGAAACCAATTCATCCAGAAGCGCCTTCCATCCCGCCTGCAGCATTTTTCTCATTACTCTACTCTAATTCTCCACACTCCATTTTTGTAGAGACACTACCCTGCCTTAGTCGCCTGCAACGATCTTCTAAACAAACACACCGGTCTTTGCAGAA
>CAZFOX010000359.1:0-5829 GCA_964520565.1 uncultured bacterium
ATAAAGTTCGGGAATCGTTTCCGGCCGGGGTTGGGGATTGACGTAGTGCAGTCCGCAATCCTGGCATTGCCCGCGTATCCATTGCATGTAAGGATCGAGAGTCAATGGCGTGAATCGATCCGCGCCGCATTGCGGACAGTCGATCGGACGAAGCCGGCGGGTATTCAGGAGACGTTGGCTATGAATCTCCCAATCCTCCCGGACTTCAGAAATCCGTGATATCCATCGATGTTGTCGGGCGGTGTCCTGCAGGAGATCGTCCAACGCCGCTGCGTTGTGGGGATTGCCGCTTGTTCGCCGAAGAGCAGCGTTATGAAGAAAAATCGTCAGGGGATCAGTGGAATCGTTGTGCAGCGCTTTTTCCAGATCGCGGAGGGCTTCGGAATAGTTACCTTGTTTCAAATGAACGATCCCCGATTGAAGCCAGGAAGAAGGATAGGAGCCACCGAGGCTGCGGTACAAAGAAACCGCAGCCTCTATCTGCCCGGCGGATGACAGTGCGTGCGCGTAGAGAGTTTTTTCTTCGAAAGAGGCGGGAGGATATTCCTGGAAAATATCCAAAACAGCCTGGAAATGTCCGGCGTGCAGATGAACACGCGCCAGGCGGGACGCTGCGCCGGAACCGCCCCGATGAAAGGCGATGCTTCTCCAGTAGATTTCTTTGTCGAATTCGGGAAACAGAATGTCTCGGTTTTGATAGAGCGCCTCCGCAGCGCGTTCCGGCCAGAGAGCATCGGCAGGGTTCGAAGAAGTGGCTCCCTTCGCCAGCAAAAACGCGCGAAACCAATTTGATCGCCGTGAATAGTGAAGGTATGCCTTGGAGAATATCCAATTGCGCAGAGTGGGAATTAGACATCGAGCGGCCATGTGGAGAAAGAAAGCCCCTGCGATTTTCTTGAGAAGATAGAGGGAAACCGGGCGTTCGGGCGAACGCTTTTTCCATAATGACCCATACAGCCGCAACGCCATAAATGGATGGCTGAGATGAAGCAACGTTTCCAGAAACTCGATCTGAAGGGTGTAGGGTTCCCGTGCTAGTGTTATGGCTTTCTGAAAATGCTGGATCGTTTGTTCCGTTTCTCCCAGCTGAAAGGCGATTCGGGCATAGAGCGCATGCGCGTCGGGCGATTGGGGAAGCAGTTTCAACAAATGGGCCGTTCGTTCCCGCGCTTCACGAATGTACCCCAGTCTGTTGAGTATCCAGGAAAGGTGCGCCCAGGCGGCTTCTTCGTGTGGATGCCGGTCGGCGTACTGGCGAAGGTCGTCCAATGTCCCGGCGACATTCACGCGTAAACGATCCAGAATGGTTTCGAGAGAATTTTGTGGATAATCCATCTGGATGTTTATTTTTCCTCCGAGCGGATTCTGGCGGAACATCTTACACGAAAGTGAGTGGCGAGAGAATTCTTGGGAAGGATACATCGAAATGCGGGGAAAGGCCGCAAGAATACAGGGCTGAAGGGTATGTGGTTGAAAAATACCGGTTCCTCGATAGGATGAGGCATGGAAATGAATGCTCTCCGGGAATCGCATGGCTAAAAAAGGTCGATCTCTATTCCCCAAAAGTGGCGCTCTTCTTGTGGAGCCTTCCTGGCTTTGGAGTCCCGTGGAATCTCTCGGCCGCCATTGGCGAATGGCGGAAATCGGGGGATATGGGCTGACGGGTTGTTTAGTTATCGCCCTGTTGGTTTACTTTTTTCAGTGCCGGTTGGTTTCCCCAAGAATCATCCACGATAATATTGTCGCGGATATTCTTCATCCCGCCGGGAAGAGTCCGATTTTAGCCGTTTTTGGAGGGCATGATATTGAACATATCATCGTAAGCGGTGAAGAATCGCTTCATATGGTTCTCGAACCTCAAAAGCCGACCGGCTTTGTGATTTCCGCCGATTTATTTCACATTCCGGAAGATACCCGGAATATTGGATTGTGTACGTACATTTATTACAAGGGCTATTTCAAGATTTATTATGGTTTTTGTCCGCCCTGCCCGGATGGCGACTGGAAGAAGTTGATTCGGGATATTGAATACATCGGGCAAGAATTATCGCCGAGTCACGGTGACATTGTCGCCCGTTTTACGATCGGTTCTTGTTGGCCTCCCGAAAGTTTCGCCGTGCCCTGGGATCGAGCCGCCGCCGCTTTTTTTCTATTCGTGGCGCAGGAACCGTCGGAACTGTATTTGCACCGGTTATTGTTTTATGAAAAACGCTGAACGCTGAATCATATAAAGGGAGAAATACTTATGAAGACTTCGGGTTATTTTAATATCGCCATTGGATTGTGGAGTCTCTTGGGATTGGCGATGGCCGGTTCCGCTCAAACCGGTCCCGGAATGGAAGGACGAATCCAACCCCGTCGGCAGGTCAACGTCACATGGGAAGGCCGTGAAATCGCGGTTTATCATTATGGGGAAGCTCTGGATAAGTCGTATATCCACCCGCTCTGGACGCCCGACCGCCATTGCGTAACCTACGACGCGCCAGCCGATCACCTGCATCACCGGGCTTTATGCGTGGGCTGGCCGGATGTATCTGGAACGGATTTTTGGGCGGAAATCAATTCCCCTCCCGGTGAACGCGGCCGCGTGGCGGTCGATACGGTGGAAACGCATTCGACCCATGGCGGCTTTCAAATCATCGAAAACAACCGCTGGATCAAGGAAAATGGAACGGAACTGGTGCAGGGGAAATACATCTGGACGTTTTTCGAACCGCAGGGAAATCTTCAGGCGGTTGATGTGGAATTACAGTTAAAAGCCCTCGCGCCGAAAGTTATCTTTGGTTCCGATGCGGAGGCGCCGCGCGAATATCACGGATTAACGATCCGTATTGGTCCCTTGGCCGATGTCCGGTATTTCAATTCTGCCGGAACCGAGGGCGGCCCGAATTGCAAGGGGCAACCGGCGCGTTGGTGTGCCGCCTCGGGAACGCAGCACGGTGCACCCGTCACCGTGGCTCTGATGGATCATCCCTCCAATGACTGTCACCCCACCCGCTTTTACGTGCAGGATCAGGGGATGCAATTTATCTCCAGTTCACCCAACTTCGCCCGTCCCCGAATCGTTAATCGGGGTGAAGAGTGGGTGTTGAAGTATCGCGTCATTGCCGCCGGGAAACCGGAAGAAGGGAAAACCTGGGATTTGGAATCTCTCTGGCGTCAATGGACGGGGAAAACGGAATGAAGGCGAATGAAGGCGATTGTCAAAGGATACGATTACTCGGAAGGCGTGATTTCCCGAATGGCTTCTTCCAAATCGGTGTATATCGGGGCGAGAATGGAAGCACAGGTTATTTCAAGCAAATACCTCACTCGATCGGAGGGATTTACAAAAGCCAATTTTCCATGAAGCGTTGCTAGCAATTGCAAATGACGGATTATGACGCCAATCAGCTGGCTATTGATGAGGCGAACTCCTGTTAATTCGATAACGTAAAAAAGGCATTTATCCAGGAGGAGTTTCTGGAAGAGAGTCTCGAGATCGTTCACATTGGCCGGAATGGCAGACCCTGTCATTTTAACGATTGTGACAGGCCCCCGGCGCATGGATTCCATCTTCAATCCTTCCTGGATACCGGTTTCGCGATCTTGATCCCTGGACATCGTGGTGTCTCATCGGATAACAGTTAGATTTGTAGTCTTGATTGGAAATGGGCTTCCTGTAAATTCAGCATACAATCAATCCGGGTTTTTGAAAAGAATTTTTATAATAAACGCAAAACAATAAATGAACGAATGAGCAATAGGAGATATTGGTAAATGAAATTACGTTTCTTTTTTTTCATGATGATTGTGATTGAGGGACTCTTTTTTTCTCAGGGGGCGATGCCGTCGGCGAGAGGGCTTTGGGTTACACGGTACGATTTTAAAAGCGCTACCGATGTGGTTCAAATCATGGAAAATGCCCGCTATCTGGGAGCGAATCGGGTATTCTTTCAAGTACGGGGAAACGCAACGGTATGTTATTCCTCTTCGATTGAACCGTGGGCCTGGGAATTAACTGGCGACTCTCCCGAGACAATTGGGGTTGATCCCGGCTGGGATCCATTAGCGACCGCTCTTGCGGAAGCGGCGAAGAATGGTTTGGAATTGCATGCCTGGTTGAACGTATTCCCCGGTTGGCGGGGAGTCGTTCCCGCTCCACCGGGTACCAAACAACCGTGGGCGACGCATCGTTCCTGGTTCATGATCGATCATCGGGGTACTCTGCTGCGTCCCACGCAATCCTTTTATTCGTTTCTTTCTCCCGGAATTCCCGCCGTGCGGTCTTATCTGGCGAACGTGTTCGGCGAAGTCGTTAAGCGGTACCCCAAACTGGATGGCATTCATCTGGATTACGTCCGGTATCCGGGACGGACCGAAGTGGGGAACTTCCGCGATTTCTCGTATGATCGCGAAAGCGTCGAAGCATATAAAAAAGGCCGCCGCAAAACGCCGCAATACGACGATCCGGAATGGCAGCGTTTCAAATGCGAGCAAGTCAACGCCTCAATTAAGGCTATCCGGTCTGCAATTCGGAATGTCTCACCCAAAATCCAACTTTCTGCCACCTGCTTTGCCAATATCCGGGCCGCGACCGAGGAAAAGGGACAGGATCCCCGCGATTGGTTGAAAAATGGACTGGTCGATTGGGTGATCCCCATGGCCTACGAACGTAATACAAAAGATCTTCTTTCCAAACTGGATGAATGGAACCGGGTGTTCGAGGAACAATGGCTGAACCGGATGTGGATTGGATTGAATGTGGATTTCAACAACGAAAATGAGATAATCCGGCAAATGACCGCTGTCCAGAAATTCCCCTATGATGGCGTGGCGCTCTTCGCCTATTCTTCCATGTTTACTGGACACAAAGCGAATCGAAAAGCGGAAACGGTTCGTACACTCTGGCAGGAAGAAATGTTGCGGGATGTTTTGCAAAAATCCGTTCCGCCGGCGACGCAGTAAAAAACAGAATACAAAACAACAGAATACAAAACAGGAAAAAAGCCCCTCTCGTTTATTCAACAAGAAGGGCTTTTGTTTTACGAACCGTCCATTACGCGATCCTGCATTCCAGACTAGCAGTAAGACCGTTTATAATAGCGGGTAAAAAAGCATACTGTGGATCAACTGGCAAATCGGGTCATCTTTAGATTGCTTCACTTCGTTCGCAATGACACGAACATATCGCTATGTCATTGCGAGCGAAGCGAAGCAATCTATCTATAAACCGGATCGTTTATTTTACTCGATACTTTTTACCGGTCACTCTCCTAGTTAGTATTAACTAATTAACTGGCCGCCAGCATTTCGTCCGATGAAGGCGTTGTGGATTCGCGAATCAGCAGGCGCTGCGACACGACGATTTCCCGTTCTGTAGCCGGTGCCGTTTGACCTTTGGCCGCAACGATCTCGGCGCGCAACGCGCGAAACAGTGCATCTACGTATTCCGGCCAGCAATTCGAAACGGTCGAAAGCCGCGGCGAGCCATAATGGCCGTGATGGTAATCGCCATGGCCGATAATGGAGATATCCTCCGGAATTCGCAGGCCGATCGATTGCAATCCACGCATCGCTTCCAGAGCGAGGGTGTCGTCGAATGCCAACAAGGCGGTTGGGGCCTTGGCGCGTTGGAACTGATTCTCCAGGCGGGATACATGAGACGGCCATTCCTTGAACACGGAAGGGTAAAAGATCAATTCATCGGGATTCCACAGATCGTGCTGTTTCATGAAATCCTTATAGGCATTCCAGCGTTCGTGGATGGGGCCGAAGTCTGCTTCTGTACCCTTGGGGCCGATATAAGCGATTTGGCGATGCCCATGATCGAAAAGGCTTTGAAGCGCG
>CAZFOX010000360.1:0-5811 GCA_964520565.1 uncultured bacterium
AACGCCAGTTTGAAACCCTCCTGCTTCAATTCATGAACGAACCGTAAAACTCCCGGCAGGGCTTCCACCTCCTCCATCATTTCGTAGAATCGCCGATCTTTATGCTGGAAAAGCGCCTTCCAATCGGGATGGAAGTTGTATTCGCGGGTGAGGCCTTCCTGAAAAGCTACGCGGGTAGTCCCGGCGTAGGGATACAGATCCTCAACTTGTAAGGGAAGGCCGAAAGCGGCCAGAGCGTCTAATTCGGTTCGTTGGTGGATCGGCTCGCTGTCGATGAGAACGCCATCCATATCGAAGATTACGGCTTTCATGATGGATTGGTAAAACCTCGTTGCACTCCCATTCTTTCTTCCGGCTTTATTTGTTGAAAGATATCTCGAAAAAAAAGAAAGGCAATGGCGCGGCAATTCACGCCATTGCCTCTTGTTCTTCGTTCAAAAGCCGGGGTCGTTCAGCTCAATCCCCACGATTTCATGTTCTGAATGCTCAGCGAGAGGCTTTCGAAGGGGTCGCGCTGGCATTGATCCTGTTCGACGACGCAGTATTGAACGCCGGCTTTCTTACAGGCTTTGAGAATCGAAGGCCAGTTCAGGTTGCCTTCGCCCACTTCGGCAAACGTCGGCTCTTTGCCGAGAGAGACCATATCTTTCATATGCACGATGGGAACGCGCCCGGCCGTTTTGGCGATCCAGGCGGCGGGATCGCCTCCCCCATACTGAATCCAATATGTGTCGATTTCGAAGGATAAATGATTGGGAACGCTGCCGTTCATCAGGATTTCCTGACCCGTTATTCCCGAGTATTTCGTGAGTTCGAAACTGTGGTTGTGATAACCGAACGTCATTCCTTCTTCGGCGAAACGGGCGCCCATTCCGTCCAGCATGGTAGCGAATTTCTTGAATCCGTCCTCGTTATGGAACGGATCAGGCATATAACTGACCACGACGTGGCTGTTCCCGATTGTCCGGTTGAAATCGAGGACTTTCTGAGGATCTTTTTCCACGGCTTCCCACCCGGTATGGGCGGAGACCGCTTTGAGACCGTTGTCTTTCAATAATTGGGCCAGCTGTTCGGGCGTGACCGCTTCGCTATTGCCGATTTCCAAACATTCATAGCCGATCTTCCGGACTTTTTCGAACGACCGGGCAACATCGTCCGGAGTGCTGAGGAAATCCCGGATCGTATATAGATTCATTCCTATTTTGCATTTCGCTTTTTTCTCTTTTCCACCGGCCGCTGCAAGCGAGGCGGCTCCAGCCTGGAGAGCGAAGGCTCCCGCAAGGCTTGCTCCAAGGAAATTTCTTCGATTGACGGATGTCGGCATGTTCGTATCCCCTTTTCGGTATGAGACTCGGAACGTTAAGAAGCGGCTGCGTTCCCTTCCGCGATCAAAGCGGCGGCAAGGCCAGATTGGCCTTTTCGATGTCTTTGAAATACTTGACGGTTCCCACCTTGAGTTCCATCGTCGCTTCTTCGTCGCAGACGACGATCGCATGCGGGTGCATCTGCAGCATCGAGACCGTCCACATATGGTTCACACCCTCTTCGACGACCATCTTCAGCGCGTGGGATTTTTTATAACCATTGACGATGATGATGACCTCCTGGGCGTCCATCACGGTTCCGACCCCGACCGTCAACGCCTGTTTGGGTACTTGGTTGATGTCGTTGTCGAAAAAGCGCGAATTGGCCAGAATGGTGTCGTAGGTCAGCGTTTTGATCCGGGTGCGGGAGGTCAGCGACGAGCCCGGCTCGTTAAAGGCGATGTGCCCGTCGGGGCCGATTCCGCCCAGGAACAGATGAATCCCCCCCTGTTTTTTGATTCGTTCTTCATACTGGGCGCATTCGGCTTCGAGATCCGGCGCGTTACCATTGAGAATATTGACCTGTTCCTTGGGAATATCGATATGCGAAAACAGATGGTGCCACATAAAATAATGGTAACTTTCTGTATGCGTTTCGGGTAAACCGACGTATTCATCCATATTGAACGTGACGACGTTCTTGAAGGAGAGTTTCCCCGCCTTGTGAAGGGCGACCATTTCCTTGTAAGTCCCGATAGGAGACGAACCTGTGGGCAAGCCCAGGACAAAGGGTTTTTGCGGTGTGGGTTGGAAGGCATGAATTTTCTGCGCCACATAATGGGCGACCCATCGGCTGAGCAATTCATAGTTGTCGTGAATTACGATGCGCATGGTTGTTTGAACCTCCGGATTGTTGATGTTTCCGTTCGTAATGATGAATCGGGAAATGTAAGGCTGGCGTTCAATCTTTCGGATGTCATGACAAAAATAAAAAACAAGAAAGATTTTGGAATCAGACGATACTCCGATTGATTATATGAGTCTAGTAGTCTGATTATTTAATATTGTCGGGTAAAAAAAAGCATACTATGGATCAACTGGCGAATCGGATCATCGTTAGATTGCTTCGCTTTGCTCGCAATGACATAGCGATACGTTCATGTCATTGCGAACGAAGTGAAGCAATCTAAAAGTCGCATCGTTGTTTTTTGCTCGATACTTTTTGTTGGTCGTTCTTCTAGACCGGATAGGGAGGATTATTGAAAAGATGGTTTTGGGAATCTATCGCTTAGACGGAACGATCTCTTGTTCGATCAAGTCGGCCACGCATTGAGCCATGAGTCCCGCCAGCAGTCGGCTGCCTTCCTGCGTCGGGTGGCAACTGTCGATATAATATTCCGGTTTATCCTGCAGAAGGGGGCGGGTATCGATCCAGGGTACGCCCTTTTTCTGCGCCACTTCGATCAGTCTTTCGTTATGCTTTCGAACCAGAACCGCCGCGGCGTAGGCGCAACCCTGGCCGTTTTGCATTCGATCCCAATAGCGAAGTTCGCGCCGGGATGCCTGCTCGGAATAGGGCAGAGAGAAAGTCATCAAAACCGGAATCGCCGTCGGTTTTGCCTCCCGGCATGCTTCGATAAATTCTTCCAGGTGGAAGCTGTAGTCATTGGGGATATAGGCATGAACGGCCTGGCAGCTGTTTCTTTTCACCTGGCTGTTTCGAATCCAGGTCATCAGCAGGCTGTTGCGGTTTTCCAGAAACGATTTCTGCCCGGGAGCAAGCCAGTTAATCGCTTCGTAAAAGAAAAGAACGTCGGGATCGATCTGCCAATAGGCGGATCCGGCGGGAACGGTGATAGAACCGGCATGCGCGCCGGGAAAGGCGCAGTTATATACGCGGATGGGACTCTGAGGACGGTCTTCCGCTAGTATTTTCTGGAGCCAATCGGGAGGAGCCAGATCGCCTTTCTGTGTCGTCATTCCAAACAACGCCGATCCGCCCAGGCAAAGCACATTGATGGTTTCTTGAGGAGTGAGTTCCGGGTAGGGATCGGGCAATTCGCGGCGGAATCCCCATCGATCCGCCGTGATGTCCGAATCGATCGAGGTTCCCCGGACAAACGGTAAAAACGGCCCGGCGGTTTCGTCGCCGCTGGTGGGTGGTATCTGAAGACGCTGTTTCTGAAGCCAGTTATGAATAAAGATGGAATGCCGCCAATCGTTCTCGATGATTTGTTGGTAGATAAACCGGTTCAATGATGCGCCGAGCCCGTCCAGAATGGATACACAGAGGACAATCAGGCATCCCAGGCGAAATCGTTTCCGGTATATCCCGTTTTGGGTGGGATTGGACTTTCGTTGAAAGAAGGAAATGAAATAAACCAGATAGAGAATGAGGGGACTTAAAAGGAGGTAATACGGCCATAGAGATGGCTTGGGAGAATCTCCGTAACGTTCTAAAAAAAACAACCAAACCGCCAGGGGGATCGGCCATAATAGACCTGTCCGGAGGATCGAAATGAGATGCGTCAAGGATTTTTTTTCTGGATGACTTGCCAATCGAGATGAAAAAGAAAAAGGCTCCTGCATTCTATACCCGGTTCGTTTCTTTTGTTGGATTGGATATACTGTATAAGAACAAACCATTGGTGAACAGGTAGATCGGAATGATCGATCGGAAATTGCCTACTCAATTTGCCCCTGCCGAACGAGCCGGAGAAACGGTTCTACATGCTCAAAGTCAGCCGTTTTCTCAATCGTCTCCCATTCGTCCCTATCTGGATGCCATCCCCGAGATTTTCCTGATCCTGAACGAACAACGTCAGGTTTTGTATGCCAATCAGGCCTTGCTCGATTATCTCGGCGTTAAAGATACCAAGGCAGTCCTGGGGATGAGGCCGGCAGAGATTTTGAATTGTGCGCATGCTTTTGAGACGGCGGGAGGGTGTGGCACCACTGAATTTTGTCAAACCTGTGGAGCGGCTAAGGCGATTCTTTCCAGTCTACGCGGCGAGCAGGCGGTTCAGGAATGCCGGATTCTCAAGCGGGAGACCGGCGAAGCGCTGGATCTGCGGGTATGGACAACTCCCTATCGCCTGGATGGAAATCTGTACTCGATCTTTGTGGTCAGCGATATCAGCCATGAAAAACGGCGGCAGTCTTTGGAACGGATTTTCTATCACGATGTATTGAATACGGCGGGAGGCCTGTTGGGTTTCGCCCGCCTGCTGCGCGATGCCGATTCCGACAAAATCGAGTTGATACGGGAACGGATTTATCATCTGGCCAACAAACTGATCGAGGAAATTAAAACCCAGCGCGAACTTTCCGCCGCAGAAAACAACGAACTGACAATCCATCCGGAATCCCTTCATTCCGCCGCGCTCTTGCAAGAAATCGCCTGCGAATATGCCAATCACGATGCGTTCAAGGATCGAATCCTGGTCGTCGATCGCGAGGCCGCCGATGTGGAATTCGAAAGCGACCGGACTTTATTGTTGCGCGTGATTGGCAATCTGGTGAAAAACGCATTGGAGGCGTCCCAACCGGGTGAAACCGTCACACTCGGCTGCTTTTCGGATAGCGATGGTGTTTCTTTTTGGGTGCATAATCCGGCGGTCATGCCCCGCGACGTTCAACTGCAGATCTTTCAACGCTCTTTTTCCACGAAGGGCAGCGGCCGGGGATTGGGAACCTATAGCATCAAACTGCTCAGCGAGCGGTATCTAAAAGGCCGCGTTTCCTTTACCTCCAGTCCCGGCGAAGGGACGAAGTTCGTCGTGCACTATCCGTGGCGTTTATCCTCCACGGCCTGATCTCTCTCCTTTTCATTCAAACAGGCGAGGTGTAGTCTTGATCGAGTCCGTCTGTTTTTGCGGATCGCGAAACCATCCCATCATGCAGAAAGTAAAATCCAATGTGGTTGGGATTTCTTTTACTTTTATCGGTCGTATTGGTTATTCTGGCAACGGCGAAATGGAACCTTCACCCCTTTCTGGCATTGCTCGGCTGCGCGTTTGGTTTCGGTCTTCTTTCGGGAATGCCGCTGAAGGAGATTGTCGATTCCGTCAACCAGGGATTCGGCGGAACCATCGGCGCAATCGGCATCGTGATTGTCGCCGGAACCATCATTGGCGTGTTTCTGGAAAAATCCGGCGGTGTGTTTTCGATGGCCGAACGGGTTTTGTGGGTGACCGGAAAAAAGAACGTTCCCCTGGCCATGTCGTTGATTGGATACATCGTTTCGATCCCCGTGTTCTGCGATTCCGGTTTTGTCATCCTCACGCCGTTGATGAAGGCGCTGGCCAAGAAAAGCGGGATCACGCTGGCCTCATGCGCCATCGCGTTGAGTCTGGGTTTGTATGCCACCCATACCATGGTTCCCCCCACACCGGGGCCGATCGCCGCCGCCGGGATTTTAGAGGCCGATCTGGGATTGGTGATCCGCTACGGTTTGATCGCCGGGGCCATCGCCATGCTGGTGGGATGGCTATTTGCCCTGACCGTT
>CAZFOX010000361.1:0-2335 GCA_964520565.1 uncultured bacterium
GCGTACCTGAATGGGGTTCAGGTGGTCGCTGGTTCAAATCCAGTCGCCCCGACCATTTAATACAATAGATTCTTTCAAGCCAATTCTACGAGTTTCTCTCTCAGGGAACCTTTGGAGCCATGAAAGAATTTGCAATTACCTGAATATCAAAAATTTTTGGTTAGACTTACTTTATCCAGATTATCTCCCTAAAAACCCATGCTACCATAATGCTACCCTCGGGAATGAAAAATTGCCCTTGACCGGGATAGAATCCTATTCCTCCTTCTCCTCATTCATCTCCGTTCAAGCCGCCATTTCCCTGCGTTTTACAAATCGGTGAAAAATGACCGAGTCCCCTACACAGGTGTGGTTTTATGATTTAACTGTAGAGAAAAAGTTGGGGGGGATGAACCATGTGGAAAAAAGCCGTCTTGAGTGTCTCGTTATGTCTTGCTGCATTCGCAAATTCGTTTTCGCAGGAACTTATAATATCCCCCGTCGATATATCTGAAATCTCATCAGTTATACATTTGGCTCCAGGATTGTGTTTTCTCTCCGCTTTTGAATATCCTTACACAGGAGATGCAATAAATTTGGATACGTGTGAGAAGGTAAAAATACCATCAGAACCACCATTCATAGAATGGAATGAGATTCAATTGGTTGATCAGAATACGGTCGTAAATATAACTGTAGAAATTACAAATGTAGGGTGGGCATCGTCTTTCTGCCCACCAAAACCACTTGCCAATCCCTCAATACCCCTCATCCAATATTTCGGCGATCGCTAAACGAACAAAAACCCCATACCCCGAAGGGGTAAAAGAAAGTAACCAGGGGCACTTGCCCCTGGAAACAGGTTCCCTCTCAAATCCAGCCCTGAAGGGGTTTTGATACTGTTATCCCGCCCATCCAAAAATCCTGCCCATCCCGATTCCGTCAAAACCACTTCCCCCCTCCTTAATCCCCCAAATCCTTCCGATTTCCCCGATTAGACCGCTAATAGGTTCCCGTCATGCCCATTAGAGAGGATCTATGCCCCGAAAAACCGGCCGAAATGTATTTTTTGATGAAAATACCTGTTATTGTGTTATAGTACACCATAACAGTTGCTCAAAAACCAACAGTAAGATGGAGTCATTGCATGGGCGGATGGGTAGTAAAGAGCAGTGTTTTTTCTGCCCTTGAGTCTCGTCGTTCAATGAGTGATTCTTGAAGACGAAACTCACACTTTATTATGCATCAGTCCCTGGGATCGATCCACGAGGTCTAGAGGATCGAATGTACGTTGATGACTTTTTGCCGTTTCATCCTTACTAATTTCTGGCCGGGAGTTGTCTCACTCTAGGTTGGCACATAAGGCGGCAAGAGCAAACGAAGATGGGATAGAAGTTTTTTCTGATTCATAACAATTCTCTTCCATACCGCTCGATCATTTGCGTGAAACGGTTTGGAGGAGTCAGGGGGACGAGATCAATAGGTCGGACAATAATGGATTTGAAAAATTGATAATTCTTTTTGACAACTCCCTCGATCTCACCAATACTGGCATGATGAAATATTTGAGGATAATCCCATGAATAGTTTGACAGCCGAACAGATCACACAATCCTTGGACGATGCGTTGCGGCAGGTCGCTTTTGGCAATCCGGTGATCGTAACCCGCGATGGAAAAGACCTGGCCGTCCTGGTTCCGATTGACGATTTGCCTTTCTGGAAACGCATGTCGGACGAAGAAGAGGAGCGATTCGACCTGGAAGAAGCTACCCGCCGCTTCTCCGAAGTAAAAGAAGAAGACTGGATACCTTTCGATGAAGTACGCAGGAAAGCCGGGTTATTATGATCCAGGGAGTTCAACCGGATTATACAAATCGGCCATCGACGCGATGTTGATAAGAAACGTAGGAAATAATAAATGAGAGATGACTTAAAAAAGAAGTATCGGAATTCCGTATTCTTGAATCTTCTTATCAGCCGTGACTAAGAGTAAGTCTTCTAGTTGCGCTTGGGCGATTAGAATGCGATCGAATGGATCGCGATGATGGAGAGGCAGGTTTCCAACCGCATGGGCATGATCGGCGGTTATGGGGAGCAAGACGGCGGGCAGACTTTTTATGATTTCGTAAAAATTGCTTGGAACGAATTCCAGTTTGCCTAAGCTCTGTTTGATGCGGATTTCCCAAATAGAAGCTGCGCTGATGTAAACCGTGTTTTCATCTATGGCTGTTCGTATCTCGCTGGGGAGTTGAGGATCGTCGATCAGACTCCAAAGAAGCGTATGAGTATCAAGTAGAAGATTCATTTTGATCGATTAATCCCAACGGTTCGGCGATGTCCGGCGGAAGCGGATCTT
>CAZFOX010000361.1:2345-5811 GCA_964520565.1 uncultured bacterium
CCACGATCTTCATGCCCTTCAGAATTCCAAACGGAAAGGGTTTTTTCTCCGGTTTGAGTTTCGATATCAATTGAACCTCGGAGTCTTCTTTGGTGATGAAAATTTCCTCGCCTGCGTTTGCTTTATCGATCAACCCGGATAGATTGATTTCCGCTTCATGAATATCGACGTGCATAATCGGTTTCCTTTGAGCAAGTCTTTTATTCTATTATGGCGTTAACGATTGGAACCGGCAATAGTGGATTTTAAAGGCAATAAAATAAAACCGGCTCCTGCGAAACGCAAGAGCCGGTCGATCTTTTGTAGAATAAGGAAAGAAAAAACATTACATATCCTGCACCCGTTGCGCAATCGCGTCGCCGATTTTGCTGGTGGAGTATCCCGCTTTCTTGATGTCCGCCACGCTCAGGCCGGGCAGGGCGCCGCTGGCGAGGAAATCGCCGATAGCTTTGTCCAGCATGGCCGCCGCTTTGCTCTCGCCCAGATGCTCCAGCATCATCTGTCCCGCCGCGATGCAGGCGATGGGATTGATGACGTTTTGGCCGGTGTACTTCGGCGCCGAGCCGCCGATCGGTTCGAACATGGAGGTTCCGCCTTCGTCCGGGTTGATGTTGCCGCCCGCCGCCACGCCCATGCCGCCCTGAATCATCGCGCCCAGGTCGGTGATGATGTCGCCGAAGATGTTGCCGGTGACGATCACATCGAACCATTCCGGATTCTTGACGAACCACATAGTGGTGGCGTCCACGTGCGCGTACTCGCGCTTAATGTCGGGGTAGCTCTTCTCGCCCATCTCGTGGAAGGCTCGTTCCCACAATCCGAAGACGTAGGTGAGAACGTTGGTCTTGCCGCACAGGGTCAGGGTTTTGTTCTTGTTGCGCTTCTTGGTGTATTCGAACGCATATTTCAGGCAACGGTCGACCTCGAATCGGGTGTAGACCATCTCCTGGATGGCGACTTCGTTGGGAGTTCCCATCTTGATATTGCCGCCGGTGCCGGTGTAGATATCGGCGCTGTTTTCGCGCACGACCACGAAATCGATGTCTTCCGGCCCTTTGTCTTTAATGGGTGTCCAGACGCCGGGGTAGAGTTTCACCGGACGCAGGTTGATATATTGATCGAGTTCGAAACGCAGGCGCAGGAGGATGCCTTTTTCCAGGATGCCCGGTTTTACGTCGGGATGGCCGATCGCGCCTAGGTAAATGGCGTCGTATTTACGCAGTTCGTCCGGAGCGCTGTCGGGGAGAACTTCGCCGGTGCGCATATAGCGGTCTCCACCGAAATCGTAGTCCTGATATTCACACTTGAATCCCGCTTTGTGCTCCAGGACTTTCAGTACCTTTATGCCCTCCCGGATCACCTCTGGCCCGGTTCCGTCGCCGCCCATCACGGCTATCTTATAAGTTTTCATTGGCGCCTCCATGAAACAATGCGATTCGATTAGGGTTAGGAGCTAATAATCATAGTGGGGAGAAAGCGTTTCCCAAAGTGATATGAACGCACTTTTCACCGGTATTGTGCTGGTTAAAAAAAGAGGGACGAAAATCAAATTCCGTCCCTCTTCAAGGCTGCTCTTGTCGATGAATTAATACAAAGCCCACTCGGATACGGCGGTGCCACCGGTGGGGCCGTCGGGGCCGTAGAATACAAAGTTATCGAATATGATCCCAACTCCGGCTATGGAACCATCACTATTGTTATCAAAAATCGTCATGCAGTTAACACCATTCGTTTCTGCACTGGTGGCTCGGCGAAAACCGTAATTTTCGGCAATCATCGTTTCTTCCGTTTGTCCCTCTTTCCGTACCCACACGGAAAATTTATCGATCGAAGGATCGATTTCAGCGCGTAGATAGAATTTCACGCCATCAACGTAGGGGGTTTCAACGAGTTTGGTAAAGGAACCACCACCTGCTCCGTCACCATTACGCATATCGATTCCATTCCCCGCAAATCGAATCATCGCGCCCTGTTCGTTATAGGTGGGTAGTTCGTCTCCATTAATGCCGAAATTCACCGTATCGCTGAACGAAACGCCGATATTGGTCTGGGTCCCATCGCCGAAATAAACTCCATCGAAAGTGACGCCGAATACGTCTTGTTGCAGGGGAATTTCGGTATAAATCCACTTTCCGCCGCCGCCGTCTCCCATGACAGTAAGGGCCTCATTTTCGATATACATAGAAGCGAGATTGGATGCCGGATTCGGTTTGATCCAGAAGTAGAGGTCGGAACCGGCCGGTTGTCCTTCCAATTCACCATCCACATAACCATTAGCAGGCGAAAAATCTATCAAGAAGAAGGTCTGCGCATGAATGTTGCCTGCTCCCATCAGGAAAACTACTGCTGCTACGAAATATTTAGCTGCCTGTTTCATACACTATTCCTCCATAACATGTTGTAAATTGTGAGAACATTTGTTCTCCGTTAACGTTAATTATCATATAAAAAAAAAGAAGATAAAGTCAATCCATCGAGAGGTTTAACCCCTAAAAAATGATTGAGCGGTTAATCAATTAAAAAATAATCAGGGGGAACGAATATTATTCCATTCCTCCTGATTTTGGGTGACCTGGATATGAATTAAATCAATAGATTGACCAATCCGAAACGGAGGTTGGACCGTAAATAACGAAATTGTCGAGAATGACCGAACTTCCCAGTGTTCCGCTGACGACGTTGTCCCAGATCACCAGGCAGTTAAGACCATCGGTCTCCACCGTGGGAAGCCGCCGGTATCCATAATCGTCCGCGATCATGATTTCCTGGGTGGTGCCTTCAACTTTAAAATATGCGTCGTATACCCACTTTTTCGCATCCACTTCCATCCGGATATGGAAACGTTTCCCATCCTGGTATTTCAGTTCGGCCAGGGCGGCATACGTCCCGCCTCCTTCCCAATCGCCATCTCGCAATTCGACCACACCGGCCTGATACATGCGGATCATGGTTCCCTGTTCGTTATAATTGGGAACGGGATTCCCATCGACCAGTTCGAAATTGAGGTTGTCGCTGAGGCAGATTCCAACGTCGATGGTTCCCGTTGCGGGACCCACATACTGCCAATCATACTCAAAGGTGAAGACGTCTTTCTGGGTGGGAATAATGATCTGCGCCCATCGGGCTCCGGCGGTTATGTCGCGAATAACGAGCTGGCCGTTTTCAATAACAATATCGTCAGTGGATACGTTCGGGTTGGGATTCGTCCATTGAACGGCCGCGCCGGCCGGTTGCCCAATCAACGGGCCATTCGCATACCCTTGCGCTGCCGAAAAATCGGCGGAGAAATACACCTGTGCTTCGGCGCCCATGCCGACGGTCATTAATACGATTGCCGCTACAAATAACTTTTTCATATACCTACCTCCTCACAAAAAAATTAGAGATAAAAGTCTTTATTGATATATTCCCATCACTAGTGTCCCAGTATTAGTGTCTGATTTTAAAGGATTTACAAAATGCAGTA
>CAZFOX010000362.1:0-2520 GCA_964520565.1 uncultured bacterium
CCTAGCACAGGATTACCGACCAAGACCGAACAGTCCGATCTTTTCCAGGCCATTTTAGGAAGGAACGGTGAGTGTCCTGTTCCAGTTTTGGCGGTTGCCACTCCTTCGGATTGTTTCTTTATGGCGATAGAAGCCTGCCGGATCGCCATGAAGTTTATGACGCCCGTGATTCTTCTTTCGGATGGATATGTGGCGAATGGAGCGGAACCGTTACGGTTGCCATCCATCGATGACATGCCAAATTTGGATAATCCTTATTTCACCGATATTTCAGCGACGCCCTTCAAACCTTACAGCCGCAACGAGCGACTGGCTCGGCCATGGGCGCTTCCCGGAACACCCGGGCTGATGCATCGTGTCGGTGGCTTGGAAAAGGAACATATTACCGGAAGCGTCAGTTACGATCCCAAGAATCACGATTACATGGTTCGCTTAAGAAATGATAAGATCGAAGGAATCGTGGAAGATATTCCTCTTGCAGAGGTTACGGGGAGTGAAGATAGCGATCTTCTGGTTATTGGATGGGGGGGAACGTATGGATCGATCATGACTACGGTTGAAAATCTGCGGCGGGAAGGGAAATCGGTTTCTTGCCTGCACTTAAAATACCTGCATCCCTTTCCCAAGAACCTGGGTTCTATCTTGAAGCGATACAAAAAGATACTTGTTGCCGAATTGAACCTGGGCCAGTTGCATTTCATCCTTCGGTCGAAATACCTGGTGGATGCCAAATCATTTACAAAAGTTCAAGGAAAACCCTTCCGCGAAGACGAATTGCGCAATGTCATTCTGGAAATGCTGGAAAACAATTAATTGGAGATCTTTCAATGGCCGTCGAATCTCAACAACTGTCCCCAAAAGATTACGCAAGCGATCAGCATGTACGATGGTGCCCTGGCTGCGGCGATTACTCAATCCTGGCGCAGATGAAAAAAGCCCTTTCGGAGTTACAAATTCCAAAAGAAAAATGTGTGTTTGTCTCCGGTATCGGATGTTCCAGCCGTTTCCCTTATTATTTGGATACATATGGTATACATGGCATTCATGGACGCGCGCCAGCGATCGCTACTGGATTAAAAGTCGCCCGTCCCGATTTGTCGGTCTGGGTGATTACGGGAGATGGAGACGGATTATCCATTGGAGGTAATCATTTTCTTCATACTATCCGCCGTAATGTGGATTTGAACATAATTCTCTTTAATAACAGGATTTACGGTCTTACCAAGGGTCAAGTCTCTCCCACATCCGAATTCGGAAAGAAAACAAAATCCACTCCCTGGGGTTCGATTGATAATCCGGTACGTCCCATTTCGGTGGCTCTTGGAGCGGAGGCCACATTTGTGGCTCGATCAATCGATATGCACGTCAAGCATCTTTCGGAGGTTTTAGTTCGCGCCGCTCAGCACAAAGGCATATCGTTTATTGAAGTGTATCAAAATTGCAATATCTTTAACGATGGAGCTTATCTATACGCCACGGATCGCCAACAAAAGTTTGACAATGTAATTGAACTCGAGCACGGTAAACCAATTCGGTTTGGGAAAAATAACGAAAAGGGTATCCGTTTTAACAATTTTCAACTTGAAATCGTAACGATTGGAGAAAACGGAATCTCGGAAAACGATCTTCTGGTTCACGATGAAACCCGGTCGGATCCTTCGCTTGCTTTTCTTCTTGGGAATATGAGCTATCCTGCTTTTCCCGAACCGATCGGCGTTTTTCGCTGTGTAGAAAAACCCAGTTACGAAGAGTTGGTGAAAAATCAGATCGAAGACGCGCAGAAAAAAGTCGGGAAGACCGATCTGACCGATCTTCTTTATTCCGGTGACACCTGGGTGGTGGAATAGGACTCTGGCTGCCGAGAATCGAATCGTTTTCATGAGTGCCTATCGAGGATTGGGCAGTCAATGCCGGGATTCAAGCACTTTTCCTCAAAGGTCAGGAGCGAAGAACCATGGTGGATAATTTGAAGATAAATGGCATTGACGAGCGGGAAGCGGAACTGAGGCAGTGTATCAAAGAAAACAAACTGTCCCAGTTACATCCTCAGCCGAGCGTTCATATCGCTCCGCAAACCTGTGTCCGCGATGTGATAGAACGGATGGTCAAAGAGAAAGCCAGCGCAGTTGTGATCGTTGAAAATGAAGAAATAATCGGCATTTTCAGCGAACGGGATCTGATTCGGCGCGTGGCTCTCGATTATGAAGAGATTGCGGATCATCCCATTCGAGACTATATGACTCACAATCCGGTGAAATTGAGCGCCAACGATCCGATCGCGTTTGCGCTTCATCACATGGATGTGGGAGATTACCGCCATATTCCCATAACCGATGAAAGAAATATCCCGACCGGTCTCATCACCGTTCGGGATATTATCTGGTTTTTGGATTACAAATGTCTGGGTGGCCCGGAATAAAACTCTGTTTTTTTCGTTCTTTAGCCTCTTCAATACAACAGCGGGCATTCATCAATATTGAATTGTGTGCGATAGAGAATGCATGAAAAACATATTAAATT
>CAZFOX010000362.1:2530-5803 GCA_964520565.1 uncultured bacterium
CTTCTTTACCCTCAATAGGTATTAGATAATCAGGGATGTTCCCTGACGAGCCTGAATCCCAGATATTTGTTACGCATATAGTTGGGAAGGCTGCCGCGCTTGGCAGAACGGCATGTCTCTTTCAAACTATACCAGGTTCCTCCTCGGATAACTCGATCGGTACCCGATACCGGCCCGGTGGGATTGACCAGATTGATGGTGTCATAGGGGGCGTAGTAATCCAAACACCATTCGGACACATTACCCATCATATCGTATAATCCCCAGGGATTGGCCAGTTTTCCGCCTACATCATGAGTGGCGAGATCTGAGTTCAGATCGTACCAGGCATAATTGCCGATCAGGGAATAGTTAGGATCGTCTCCCCAATAATAACGGGTCGTTGTTCCCGCACGGCAGGCATGTTCCCATTCCGCTTCGGTTGGCAGACGGAATTTACCCAAGCCTTTGGCATTTAAGGCATCGATAAACTGGTTGGCTTCGATCCAGGAAATTTTTTCAACCGGACGGTTCGGTCCTTTGAATTCGGAGGGAGTGGTATTCAATATGGCTTGCCATTGAGCTTGAGTGACCTCGTATTTCCCCATATAGAAGCCGCGTGTAAGTGTAACGGTATGTTTTACTTCGTCCGTTTCGCGGCCTATTTCATTATCCGGGCTGCCCATTGGGTAGGTTCCAGGAGGAATCCAGAGCAGTTCTAATTTTTTAGCGCCGGAAGGTAGATTCTCGAGTTCAATCGTGAGGGATTGAGGGGGGCGCGGAGTTGCCGTCGGAGTTGGAACGGGAATCGGTTGGAGCGCCACATTATTCAATTGTTTATGAGTATCGAGGGGATCGAAATTGGAAAAGTTATGATAGCGGTAGTATCCTTCCGCTTCGATGATAATTTCGAACAAATCCAGGTAATATCCATAAACGGTTAAACTATAAGTTCCATTGGTAGTACTCGTAGTGGTTTGATTTTCAATGGACTCCCCCATGATGGTAATAGTCGCATTGGCGATCGGTTTCCCGTCTGCCGCAGAATTGACTGTTCCGTAAAAAAGAATATTCCCATGATTTTCCAAGGTAGGCGTTGGAGTCGGTGTGTATATGGGGGTATGAGTTGGCGTGGGAATGGGTGTAAACGTCGCGGTGGGTTCCGGCGTCGGCGTCGAAGTCGGAACGGGTGTGGGTGTAGAAACAACCGGCGTTATAGCAATGACGTTTGGATCGGTTTCGTTACCGTCCAGAAAATCGGCGTTGTAATATTTACCCGATTCGAGCAGATATATGTCAAAATTATCGATATAAACCGTTAGCGGTTCTGTTTGGCCGGTATTCATTACCTGTATGAGTGGCTGGAAAGCGGTGGAAGGAGGCAAATAGAAATCCGAGATGCGTTTGTAACGATTCAGGAAAAAAGCCCCATTGTTGGGTGTGATTGTCGAGATAAATTGGTTTTCTCCCTGATCGATCGATGCGAGATAAACCGACGCATGGGATGCATTTGTCCGAACCGAACAGCGCAGGATGGCAGCCTGACGGGTTTCGATTGTTTCGCCCATCAAGAGGACTCCCTCGCCGGGATCGGCCTGGATAATTACGCCTCGCCCATCGGTGGCTCCATCGAACCCGTTATCGGTTGGGATCTCTCCGAAAGAGATATCTGGCATGGGAATTGAGCCGAATCCCGCTCCCATTATCGTGATATGGTTGGCTTCGGGAGTGGCTCCAGCAAAATCGATTCGAATGGGTTGATCCTGGGAGAATCCATTAAATCCTGATAGGGCTAGACAGAGGAGCAGTAAGGCGGTTTTTTGATGGGTTTTCATTAACGTCCCTCCATTGCATTATTCAAGTATGATTTTTTCTATATACTCTTTCTTTTTACACTTCTGGTATACATTAAAGCATAACATCGTTATTTTGTCTTCAAAAACGGTCGACAAGCAAGTGACTCGCATACCCAAACAACGCGGCCAAAAAAAATGGAAAAAAGTCGCCAGGATGTCCTCCAGTGTAATGAATTGCACCAAGGTATAAACCTCCCGGGATGAGGATCATGGCGGGCAGGCTATGAGTCCAGCCACGATGGCGGGCCATGACCGGCAGGATGATTAACAGGCCGAGATACGCAGCGCGCTTGTAGTCCTGCCGGACAATCAAAATTGCATCGGCGATCAGTACCCCGAGTAGAAAAACATATTGCCCCTTGCTTTTCGTATCCACATCCGGCCATAAACCAAAAAAGACCGCCAGGGCTACACAGGCAGCTTTTTCCAAATATGGAAGTGGTTTCCAGAATGGAAACAGATATAAGAGTCCACAGAAAAGCAGGGAGGCCGCGATATGTCCTTTGTAACCCGCCATGCTTCCTCGAGCTGGGAAATATGATACCTATTAGAAAAAGGGGCTGACTCAGCCCCTCTGTGCCATCCAAATGGGTAATTTACAGGAAGAAAGGAATCCGGAAGCGTTTTATTGCTCCTTTGTGGATTGTTCTTCATTTACTTCTTGAGGGGGAAGATTTTTAATAAATTTTTCCACAGTTTTTTTCAGGTTGGGGCCGCGAAGATCGAGTTCCATAGCGACTACAATACCGTTTTGATCGATCAGGAACGGAGCGGGTATCGAGTTTACCTCGTATAGAGCGGAGATTTTTCCGCCGATATCACGTATATGATTCCAGGGCATTTCTGTTTTCTTGATGAAAGACTCGATTGTCTCGGAATCTTCGTTGACATTCACACTGATGATTTCTAATCCTTTTTTATGAAATTCCTTGTAGAGTTCCTGTAAGTGAGGAATTTCACCGCGGCAGGGTGGGCACCAGGTCGCCCAAAAATCGACCAGAATGATCTTATTTTTCTTTTTCAGAAGGTCTTCCATCTTGAGGAGTTTTTTATCCAGCAAACGGCCGGAAAAGAGGGGAGCCGGTTGACCGATTTCCGGTTTGGACGGAGCTTTGACCGCGCTTGTTTCGGCAGCCACACTCATCATTGCGGCGACAAATAAACCCATGAAAACCATCGACCATTTTTTTATCATCGGGATCGTTCCTTTCAAGAATCTATATTTTCTTTTTCATACGGTTATTTAATCAAGTAAACGATTTCGGTGGAATCGACGTTGCAGAAACAAGTGGAATCTTTATTCTTGATACAATGTTTGCCGTCTCCCAACGTCATGCAACCCTGACCGTTTTGGTGGTTACTGCAACCGCCATGGCTTCTACCGGAGTTTGGATTATAGACTACGAATCCAGCGTCGTTATTCACTTCCACCCAGTCG
>CAZFOX010000363.1:0-5801 GCA_964520565.1 uncultured bacterium
CGCCACCCAGGAGTGGGCACAAGGTGAGACACGGGGTTGAAACTGCGTGCGGGCGAGGACGCCCGCGCTCCCTGTCTTTCCCTCGCCACCCAGGAGTGGGCACGAGGTAAGACACGGGGTTGAAACTGCGTGCGGGCGAGGACGCCCGCGCTCCATGCCCTTCCCTCGCCACCCGGGAGAAAGCACGAGGTGCGGTGCGAAGTTGAAACCGCGTGCGGGCGGGGACGCCCGCGCTCCATGCCCTTCCCTCGCCACCCACACCCGTGAATTCACCCTATCTCGTAAGATGGGCAGCGTCTTTCTGCCCACCAAATACCACTTATCTTTAAATATCAAAAATCAGGCACGTGTATCCCGCTTGCGTTCCCACCGATGCGCGGAAACGCTCAACGCGAAAAGCACGCAGGCTCCGTAATACAGTGGATAGCCGAAGTAGGTGTAATTGACGTTGTAGGTTGTATAACGATTGAGCGCCAGAAAGAGATCGGAGATATAAAACGTTATTGCCCCGCAACTCAGCATCCACCACGTAATCGCACCCCGGGCGCTGCCAGCCAGAATGGCCATGACGGTAATGACGGTTATATAAGAAACCACAAACCACTGCTCCTGGGCGTTCACCAGGGGAACGATCTGGAAAGCGATGATTCCGCTAACAACGAACGCAATGGGCGCTGCAAACCATAACCGTTTCGCCAAAATGCCATGAACGGCGTACGAACCGATCAGAAACAGGTGGCCGATAAGAAAAAATCCCGCCCCGAGAAGAAAGTGAAAGGGGCCGGTAAAATCGCCCAGCCAGCAAAACACCATCGCTGTCAGAATCAAACGTCCATACAATGATTGTAACGCTCCCCCGGCTATCGGAACGGCAACAAACATCGTGGAGGCGATCATCAAATATGTTTTCGGATGAAATCCCCATCCGGCGTATCGATTTATCGATACGAAAATAACGAAAGACATACAAAGAATGGAAAGTACGATTTCCGCCGTCGAGGGGCGATAACGATGGGGAGATGAAATGATTTCGTCCATGGATATAAACCGTATGTATCTCGGATACGCTCAATTGGGGTATTGGATCGATGAACCGGCTTCTCGCTCTTTCTTTATATCCCATCAAAATTGTTTTGTGAATTGCCCGCTTCCCTCTTCGATGAGAATAAATCGATCGGCGGGAACGGCTTCCAGGGTATCCACCTGGCCGCTGGGCCAGTACACTGTGATGGATTCTATTCGTTCCGCTTTGCCCAGGCCGAAATGCAGGCGCAGATCGTAATGGCTCTGGTAACTGCTGCCCGCGCGCACTTCGTTGACCTGGATTTTCCCGGCGGCCTTCACTTCGACGCGCGAACCGATGCCGTCGCGGTTGCTTTTCGTCCCCTTCAGTTTGATGTTGATCCAATGGTTGCCATTGTTCAGCACGTTTTCCAGGATTGTCGGTTCGCGGCGCGAGTTTGAAAGCACGATATCCAGATCGCCGTCGTTATCCATATCCCCCATCGCCCCGCCGCGCGTGGAAAGTTCCACCTGAAAGCCGGGTCCCGCTTCGGCGGAAATATCGGTGAAGGTTCCATCGCCGTTGTTGCGGAATAACTGGTTGGGTTCGAGATACTTGGTATGCGGCTCGATCTTTTCGATGTTATCCTGCAAGTGGCCGTTGGCGATGAACAGGTCCATATCGGTATCGTTGTCGTAATCGAAGAAGAAGCACGACCAGCTGACGTACATCATGCTGCCGGGCAGCACGCCCGCCTGAATGGTCACATCCTCGAACGAACCGTCGCGCAGGTTGTGATAGAGCGTATTAGGCTGCCCCTGGTAACTGGTGACGATGATATCGAACCAGCCGTCTCCGTCGTAATCGCCGATGTCGCAGCCCATGCTGCCCTGTTCGTGCCCGTGCACGTCATAGGCCACTCCCGCAAAGAGCGCTTCCTGGGAAAAGGTTCCATCGCCCTGGTTCTGCCAGAGGAAATTCTCCGTCACGTCGTTGGCGATATAGATGTCCGTATCCCCGTCGTTATCCAAATCGCCCATCGAAACGCCCATGCCGCGCCCGCTGTACATCGTGATGTTGGCCGCCTGGCTGACGTCGCGGAAAGTTCCATCGCCGTGGTTGAAATAGAGGCTGGCCTGCTGGGGCTCGTACATATCCCACGTGCTGGGATCGCAATAAGTCGAAACGCCGTTGATCGTGCAGGTGGCCGCTTCGGTCAGGGGACAGATGATGTAATTGGCGACGAAGATATCCAAAGCGCCATCCTTGTTAAAATCGGCCATCAGAGCCCCCGCCCCAAGGCGTGGATCTCCCAGCCCGGCGGATCGAGTGACGTCGGAAAAAGTCCCATCGCCGTTGTTTTTATATAGCACGTCGTCGCCGAAATTAGAATTATAGATATCGAGAAATCCATCGTTGTTGTAGTCGCCCATTACGCAACCCATACTATAGGTTGGATCGCCGGTTTTCGATTCGCGGGTCACATTCGTGAAATGGAAACCGCCGTCGTTGCGCCACAGCTCGTTGGTGGGCGTTACATCGAAGACACGCCCCGGAAGCGCCGCGCCCTGGGCAAAGTAGATATCCAGATCGCCGTCGTTGTCGTAATCGAACAGCCCCAGCCCAGCGGTGACCGTTTCCACCAGGTAATGCCGTCCGCTGCTGCCGTCGGTATGTACGAAGGTAATGCCGCTTTGCGCCGTAACGTCGTAAAATCCACCCGCCCGGCTTTCGCTTAATGTTTCCGAGGGAGGCGTTATTGTTTTAAGAGGAGATTCACTCTTTCCACAGGAACCCAGTAATACCAGACACACGCATATCCCCATCAAATCGATACGCATACAGGAGACCTCCCTATAAAAAAAACAAAAAAAGATAGGGTTATCTTATCACGGAATACTGAAAGGAAAAAACCGGCGAAGGGTTGATGATGGGAAGATAGAATTGGCGCGCCCATCCACTTTTCGGGTGGATGGACGCGTCTTCTCCGAGATTCCACTTATTCGAATATCTGCCAGTTCTCGATATCCGTGCCGCCATCGGGATCGTCGTTGGTGAAGGTGAGTTTATACATATTGAACTCAATGGCACCGCTTCCGGAATTGGTGCCGATAACGGCGAGGGTGTTTTCATCGCCGGCAATGTTTCCGGCAGGATAATTCGCGATCGCGCCCGTATACGCTGCATCGATGGTCTTGTAGGTCCCCTTATCGAACTTCACATCGACCGTGACCGACGTGCCATCCGAGTTTTCCGTGATGCGGATATAAACGGTGCGGCGATTTAGATTGGGCTGATCGGCTAGATCCTCGATCAGGCGGTTGTCGGCGATGAATCCATCCTGCGATTCGTCCGAGTTTCCGATAGCGGTGAAGAACATATAATCTTCCGAGTTATAGTTGCCCGCGTTGAATTGCACGCCCAGTCCGGTTCCCGTGGAAGTCAGAAATGAAAGCCAGAAAACCTGGCACCGGGTTCGATCCACCGTCCCCGCCGACAGATTGGCGCGGTGACCGTATTTGATCATCTGGTGATCGCAGACCATCCACAATCGGCTGCCGGGGCCTTTTAGTTTATACTCCTCACGTACCGCCGTGTTCCTGGATGTTTGCAGGCTGAGATTCCCTGAGATACTCGCATCGTCCAGAAAATGCAAAAAACCTCCTGAAAAATCCGTCGCCTGATACACGCTGGGATCGTAGTTGTTGGGATTGCCGTCCATAATCCAATCTTCCAACGTCCCGCCCAGCGTTGCCACCTTGGGTTTAACCGGCGCCAGGCCGTCCGTCAGCGTTTCTGGAGAAAAATCCCATTCCACCTTGCCCGCCTCCGCCTGAAAACCCATCAGGAACGCACACAACACGGCTATACTCGAAATCCCTCGAATGTCTTTCATGATGATTCCTCCCAGAATTATGGATGTTGAGAACTATTCGGAATTAACGTTAATATAAAGAAAATCTATCGATCTTTCTATCCATCCATCCACTTTTGTCACTCATTGAATCAGATTTTTTTAGAAAAACAGCGCTTTCCAGAATCGTTCAACGTTATATTATCATGGTAGTTTGAAGAGATTTGTGCCACTCCGATAAGCCGCGTTGAATCGATGAAGGGATGGGACAATGACAACCAAGAACGAACAACAATCCAATACGAATAAAGAATGGAGAGCTTTGGTTAGATGGATTTATTACCTGACGCAGGGATACGGGCTTTTTTTAGCCCTCGTGGGCGCTTTTTTATATTGCTTCGTTCCTCCTCCTCCCCTGTCTTTTACCTCTCTTTCCACATCCGAACTGGATGATTGGGATTCCATTCCACTCGACCACTTTTTCCTAAAATCCTGCTACCCACTCGGTGGAACACCCTATATTTATTGTGAATTTCAAGAAATGTACGAACCGGAACTACAAAAGATGAAACAGAACTCACAACAATATAAGGTAGTTTTGATCGATTGGATTCGGGGGAAAATCGTATTTTATGGAGAATGGGAAAATCTCTCCGTATCGAACTTCGGCCCAAGGGAATCTACCTGGAAGAAGGTTCTCTTCGTATCCTTTTCTATCGCAATGGACGCACCGTTCCCGATTTCTTATCCAAGAGAGGATTGATTCCCAATTTTCTTTTCAAAATCGCCGTTAAACCCGATCATCAAATGTGGACGGTCGATCTGAAGGGAAAGACACGGAAATTGAAAAATTATTTATATCCTTATCTATTCGACCAATGGCGGTGCCGCCCGATGGAACTTTCTCACATCCTGGGATTGTCGTGGAATAATCTGAACGAATACGAAATCCGGGATGAAAAACTTCAAAAAGTTCACCACTGGCCGAATGCGGCCGAAAGTACCGACTTGATTTTCCAATTACCGGATGGAGGATATATTCTCAATCAATCCGATCCCAAAGCATTCGTATTTCTACATCGCAATGCTCCGCAAAGCGTTCAATTCGACTGTCCGTCTCTTCTCCAAATCCTCTCCGATGTCCCTTCCCAGTCGGAACGGAAAATATGGATTGTCCCTATATCGATCGGGAATACCCAAACCGTACTGGCGTATCTCACGATTCCCGGGTATCCGATTTTTGCTTTTCATATCGATCGCTTCGGTAGCGGGAATATTGGAGATAAGGTGCAGTTTATTGGATATGGAGGAAACCATGTTCCACTCTGGGCGTTCAACGAGAACCGGGATATCGTATTTGCCGCCAACTCGGACTTTTACAGGAATCTTTTTGGGGGGGTATTCAGTCAGCAATATGTCTTTTCCTCAGTTTTTTCTTTCGCCAAGGCGGATTCTCTTCCCCAGAATCTCGTAACCGATTCCACTTCGTGCTTTACGCAACACATATTGCTCGAACCGCTGAGTCGGATAAGCCTCATTCCCTTGGATGAAACCCGCTTTTTAGCATATTGCGATCGAACGTTTTGGAGCGTTCAATGGGAGACGATGGAAATTGAACAGATTTTTCCCCGTTCGCCCATCGTTCCATTAACGCCTCGAACCCTAAAGAAATCTCAATTCACAATCCCAGACCAACCGAAAGCTCGCAGGCAAATCGTAGATACGACTCCGACGATAGCGTCGCAAAATGAAGAAAACAGAGAAGATTTCTCCGGCGTATATCGCTATATCCCCGATGTCACCAGCAACATCCTCGTGCACTAGTAGAGCGACCGTTTAATATTGTCGGATTAAAAAGCATACTATGGATCAACTGGCGAATCGGATCGTCATTAGATTGCTTCGCTTTGCTCGCAATGACATTGCGATACGTTCGTGTCATTG
>CAZFOX010000364.1:0-5800 GCA_964520565.1 uncultured bacterium
CGTGTTATAACCGTTGCATTTCAGGGATTCCATAATTACAATCGCATTGCTATGCATCATCCGGCGCCATTCCTCGTTCGCCGGTAGTCCAAAGAAAATGTGAGTTAATCATCGTGGATACGGAAAGCGCAATCCTGACTCGTTCGCCTTATACCATCCTGCAAGTTTCGCCGTGGTCGGACGATGAGACAATAAAAGCTAAATATTTCCATCTGGTTAAACAATACAATCCGGAATATTTCCCCGACGAATTTATCGAGGTTCGGACGGCATACGATATTCTCAAAGATCCCAACACCCGGGCGGCAACCGATGTGGAAATGTTCATACCTCCTCCGCTTTTTCATAGCCCGGACTATCCCGATTTTCCCGATAAACAGCTTTCACTCTTCAAGTTGAATCAGGAGTTGAAGGCGCTTTGCGGCGATCAACCCATGGAAACGCTGACGGGCGATGTTCGCGAAGAGGCGCTTCACCTTTTACGGGGGATAGGTCTGTATCATACGACGCACGACCAGCTGGATGAAGCGATTCAAATCTGGCGCCAGTCGGTCAGTCTCGATCCCAGCGATACCTATTCGCAGCAGAATATCTACTACGCCCAATGGTTGAAGGGATATCGTGCGGCTCTGGAAAACCGATTCGACCAGGCGGAAGCGGTTATTACATCCCTGATCGAAAGCGGCGCGAAACATGGCGCATTGTATCAGAATCTGGCCCTCGCCCAGGAAAAACAGGGTAAAAAGGATGATGCAACTCGATCCTGGGGCCAGGTACTCGAGTTTTACAATCAGGAACTGAAACAGGATCCGGATAACAAGCGTCTGAAATCCTATATACTGGCCATTCATAAATATACCGGCGGAAAATTCTTAAAAGGCAGCCAGCCCGGCGTTACCAGCGAATATACCACCACGGGATCGGCCAAGGAATTGGGATATGCCTGTATTCAGAAAGGGAACTGGAAACAGGCGGTCGATGCGCTCGAACAAGCCCTGCGTGAAAATGAAAATGATACCGACGTTCTCTGCCAGCTGGGGTGGGCGTACCTCAATACCAGCCTCCATAACAAGGCGTTTCAGATGTGGAACAGCGCGCTCAAAAAAGCCCCGGGGAAGAAATCCATTATCGATCACCTGGTGCGCGGATACGCTATTTTTGGTAAGCGCTTGAAAGAACAACGTATTTTTAACCAGGCGCTGGTTCAGTTTAAGAATGCCCTGAAATTCGAACCGGTGAATGTCGACCTCCGGATCCAATTGGCCGATACGTTTTTCCAGATGCGGAATTTTACGTCCGCCCTGCAGGAATATCAGAAAATACTGGAGTTCGATCCCCGGAATAAGATCGCCCGTCAGGGTGTGCGGGAAAGTAAACGGCTGGGGGGACTTCGATGATGGGCTGGTTTCGAGGATCGATCGATCCGAAAGAAGCCTTTCCGATCGAAAATTTACCCCTGGAAACGATGGGAGAGAGGCGGGGCGATGCGCTTGCCCTTTTATATAAGTTCCCGAAAAGCGACAATATTCCAGTAGGACAATTGCCCGCTCCCATTCAGGTCGATCGCCAGAAAGAGGATTTTTTTCGCAAGATACTTCCGATCCTGGATGGATTCGATGCCATCTTCCGGTATGCGGAACGAGTGAATGCGGAAGGGGACGAAACTCTGAGCAACTGGTTGAAAACCTTGGATACGTTATATCGGAGACTCTTATCGGCTCTAGAAAAAGAGGGTCTGATTGCTATAGAATCAAAAGGACAACCGCTCGATTTTTCCATACATGAAGTAGTAGATACCCGTCCCGATCCGACGGTTCCCAACAATACGATTATCGAGGAAATGGTGAAAGGGTATCGTTACGGAAGGCGGGTTCTTCGGGACGCCAAGGTCGTGGTGGCGAAGAACGCCGCCTCGGCCAATCGAGCCGAGCAGGGATGATCCGTCCGACTTTCTGTCGAATGAGGGTCATGCCGTAGAACCCGGCGAGGAAATAGAGCGGGAAGTTTAAGAATATCGGGTATTTACAAGCGACAAAACGTGTGACTCACGATACTATATATGCTATCCGGCGTGAGACGAAAACGCCGGGGGAGTAGGTTTTTCATGGCACGAATTTTGGGCATCGACCTTGGCACGACCAATTCTGTTGTTGCGTATATGCAAGGGGGGAAACCGACGGTTATCCCCAATGATGTCGGAGACCGCATCACTCCCTCCATTGTTTATTTCCAGGAGGACGGAAATCTGCTGGTTGGCAAAAAAGCACGCCGTGCGGCAGGTTTGAATCCCGAACGTGCTGTGTACTCCATCAAGCGCCACATGGGTTCCGCTTTTCGGGTGGAGATCGACGGGCAAAAACACACCCCGCAAGAAATTTCGGCTGCCATCCTTCAGAAGTTGAAAACCGATGCGGAAACCTTCTTTGGCGAGGAATGCCCTCAGGCTGTTATCACCGTCCCGGCGTATTTTACCGATGCCCAACGCCAGGCGACGCGCGATGCCGGTCAGATCGCCGGATTTCATGTCCGCCGTATTATCGACGAGCCCACCGCCGCGGCCATCTCGTACGGTCTCGAAAAGGAACAGGATCAGATTTTGATGGTATACGACCTGGGGGGCGGCACCTTCGACGTCTCCATCATCGAAATGGTGGAAGGCGTTTTTCAGGTTCTATCCATTAAAGGCAACAACCACCTCGGCGGAGACGATTTCGACCAACGCATTGTCGAATATATGCTGGAGCGTTTCAAACAGAAAGAGGGAATCGATCTCTCCGGAGACGTTAAGGCGATGTTCCGTCTGCGGGAAGCCGCGCAGGAAGCGAAAATCGAACTGTCCGGAGTAACGAATACTCAGATCATTATCGACGCGATCGCCATGACCTCGCGGGGGCCGATCACGTTGGAAGAGGATCTTTCACGGGCGACCTTTGAGCATCTGGTTCACGATCTGTTCCAGATGACCGTCGATCCCACGCATCAGGCCATACAGGATGCCGGATTGAAACCGGAAGACATCTCCAATGTGCTTTTAGTGGGTGGAAGCACCCGCATTCCCGCCATCCAGCAATTGGTCTCTCGAATCGTTGCCAAGGAGCCCCGCAAGGATGTCAGCCCGGATGAATGCGTCGCTCTGGGCGCCGCCATTCAGGCTTCGATCCTCGCTCCGCTCGACGATGAAATGCAACTGACCTCCGCGGATAAGGTTTCCAAGGAAGGCCCCGTAATCGTCCACTTGACGCCTTTCTCGTTAGGCGTCGGGCTTTCGGAAGACCGATACGGCGTTCTGATCGAGCGGAATTCCACCTATCCAACCGAAGCGCGGGATATCTTCACCACGACCCGCGATTTCCAATCCGCCATCAGTTTTCCCATTTACGAAGGGGAAGAGATGGTGGCTTCGCAAAACACTTTTCTGGATATGTTGCGAATCGACGATATCCCGCCTGCCCCGCGCGGCGTTCCACGCATCGAAGTGATTTTCCGGCTCAATCAGGACCGCATCCTGGAAGCCACGGCCAAAGACCTGACCACCAATCGCGAGGTGACTATCACCGTCGAATCCACGGACAATCGCCTTACCGAGGAACAGGTCAGTCAATTGCGGCAGAAGGCGCAGGAGCGAGTTGCGGTTGTTCTTGAGAAGCAGAAACAGGAAGAGGTTGCCAACGAAGTCGATAGTCTCGTCTTTCGCGCCAAGCGGCTCTTTTCCGATTCCGAAGATCCACTGGCGGAGGAAGCCATGCGAGTCGTGCAGGAATTGGAATTGGCCCGCCGGTCGTCCGATGCAGTTTCCATTCAAGAGAAAGTCGGCCAACTCAGCGACATGCTGGCCCGGTACGATTCGGACGACTATTGATCGCCGCTGGTTTTTGTTTCGATCGAATATCGAGCCAGAGATATTTGAAATTCAGGTATCTGCAAGTTCTCTCAAGGCTCCAAAAGCAGTCGGAGAGAAAAACTCGCAGAAACGCCTTGAAAGAATCTACTGAGACGGCCAGATGGCCGTCTCATCGTGTTAAGAGCGGTTTTTGCCACCGATTTTCCGGTAACGCCGCCCCGGACTCGAACGTTGGTTAAACGGACGGCTGGTATCATCCAGGGCAATGCGCTCGGATCTCGTCAAGGATTGTAGAAGGCGGTCGCGGATCGCCGAAGAAAGGATGAATCGGATGGAGACCATTCAGTGCCCGGCCTGTGGAACGTTGAATCCCCTGGAAAAATCCGTCTGTCAGGATTGTGGAGAGGATTTAAGCACGGTTAAAAGTGTAATCGATGCGGCGAACCGTCATTACAACCAGGCTCTGGCTCTCGCGCAAAGCGGTCGTCTCGATGAGGCCGCCGGACAACTCGAAGCCGCCATCGCGATGTCTTCTCATAACCTCAACTACTATCTCCTTTTAGGAACGGTACACGCGCAAAATCAACGCTGGGACGAAGCCATCGAGACCTGGGAACGTTGCCTGTCGCTCAATCCGGACACGGAAAAAGCCTACCGGAATATCGAAAAAGCTCAGCAAATGCAGGAAGAAGAAAACGCCGAACGGCGCGATCGTCCGTTCTTTCTGACTGCCATTTTTGCGGTGATTGTGGCGGTGTTTTTGCTCGGGACCACGGGTTTTTACGCCTTTCAGGCTTATGCGAAGAACAAACAGATCGGCGAACTGATGGGGATGGTGGACGCGAAAAACAACGAAGCTATTTCCTGGCAGCAAAAATACAACACGCTGAACGCCAATTTTCCCCAGGATGGCCTGCAGGGCCTTCTCGCGCAGCTCAACCAGTGGAAAACCCTGGCTGATCAACGGGCCGTCAGCATCGAACAACTCGAAAAGCGTTACAAGGACGCGATGGATACCCGGAATCAGGAGGTTCAACAATCCCAAACCCAGGTCCAGAACCTGGAAGAGCAGGTGGCCAATCTCAAGCAGACTCTTACGCAGATCAATCCTCTTCGTTACAACCTGACTATGAAAACCAAGGAATCTGAAACTCTTCAGCAAACCGTTACTGATCTGAACGCCACTCTAGAGACGGAAAAGCAGAAAACCGCGCAGTTGACCAGCCAATTGGAAAAAGCCCATAAAGAAATTGCCGCTCTGAAAGCCAATTCACTGGTTTCTCTCGATCAAAGCCGTACGGAGTCCGATAAGAAAATCGAGGCCCAGCGCCAGCAAATTCAGCAATTGCTCGATGAAATCGGCCAGAAAGACCGCCGCCTAGCCGATATCCAATATGCTGGAAATCTGGTGATCGAAGCGATTGGACAGATGGAAAGCAATCAATTCTCCGAAGCTTCCGCTCTTATTCAAAAGGCCCTGGAGCGGCGAAACGACGATCCGATCGCTCTGTATTACCAAAAAATACTCCAGAATATCGTATCCAATCCCATTGAGCGGGAACTTCGGATACAACTCAATAACCGGCAAAACGAACTGCGCGAGCAGATCCGAACCCGTTTGGCGGGTGAAAACCTCTCCCGCGCCCGGGAGTTGCTGGGGCAGGGACAATTCGAGCGGGCGATCGATACCGCCCGGCAAACGATGGCTTTTCTCCCTGCCGACTCGGAAACAACCCGGCAATGTTCCCAACTGATCCGCCAGGCGGAAGAGGATGAAGCCACAATCATTCGCCAGTTGTCGGAAGTGCGCGGATACGTGGAAAAACAGGATGTTCGCAAGGCCAAAGCGCTTTTGAAAGACATTCTCCGCCGCGCTCCTTCCTATGAAGAGGCTAATGCGTTGATGCAAGAACTGGGCGCGTAGAGTGGTTCTCAGTAATTTCGTTCCTGTTCGCATTT
>CAZFOX010000365.1:0-5796 GCA_964520565.1 uncultured bacterium
CCGTGGGATGGGTCAAGGATCTGGATTACAGCACCGCATACGGCCAAACCGTGGAACCGTTGCCGTTCAAGGAAATGTCGGCCTACCCCTATGGAACGGACGAGAGTTATCCGTGGGACGAAGAACGAGTGGCTTGGTGGCTGGAATACAATACGCGGATCTTTACGGATGCGGAGGCACCGCTCCAGGCTCCGCGGCTGATTGCAGCGCCTCGAGATGCGGCCGTGTCTCTTCACGGAAGCGAGTGATCCACGCCGGTTTTACTGCGTCATCCAGAAACGAAGCCTGGATGGCGTTCTCGATCAGAGAAGGAATTTCGTACGGCGTAAATCGCTGATAGGCGATCAATTTGCTTAATTCGCCAGTCAACGTCGTCTTGAAGAAAGCGGGATCATCGCTTCCAAGCGTGAGGGAAACGCCCCGCTCCCAGTAATCCCGGAAAGGATGCTCTTCCAGAGAGGGGATCACACCGAGCATAACGTTGCTGGTCGGGCATTGGTTGAGCGGTATCTTGTTTTCGACAAGATAGGCAACCAGCGATTCATCTTCGCGGGCGCGCACACCGTGATCGATACGTTCCACACCCAGCGCCTGGATCGCCCCCCAGATCGACGGTGCGCCCCGCCCTTCCCCAGCGTGCGCGGTCTTGCGCAATCCGATGAACTGAGCGAAGCGAAAGACTTCGGCGAAATCTTCGGGAGGATAATTTTCGCCACCGCCAAGACCGATCCCCACTACTTCGGAAAAAGAATGCCGTTCCACCTCCCGCATCATTTCCAGTCCGATTTCAGGTCCCAGGTCGCGCACGACATCGATGATGAACCGATGTTCTCGCCGTTCCGCGCCGGGAGCGTCCCGAAGTCCCCGGTTGATCGCCTCCATTATGGCAGAATAGGGAATTCCGGCCCGCATGAATTTATGCGGAGCCAAGGTGAGTTCTGCATATTGAATATTCTCCTCCGCCATACGCCGCCCTAGATCGAGAGCGGCTATATAGAAATCCTCCGGCTCGCGGAACAAAGAGGCCAGGGAAAGAAAATTCTGAAAAAACATGGTGGCGTTGGAAAAGAACAAGCGCCACTGAGCATCACTCAAAGTACGGATTTCGGGCGACCGGTATTTTCGTGCAAGGGCTAGAATGGTTTCCGCATAAATTGCTCCCTCAAAATGAATATGAATTTCCGCTTTGGGAATTGAGCGAAGGAAAAACTGAACTGTCTCTGGAAGTTCCGGCTGCGACGGCTGAGGAGGAAAATGCAAGCGCTGCCGGGATAATAGAGAGATCAACCGCCTCGCCATTCGCATGGGTCTTCCTCACGCATTCGATTATGGTACAGTTTATTTTATATTTCCCTTAAGATAATCGGGAAGGCAAGAGATGAGTATTCTCTCACGAGGTCGCTTGTCCAGAAAGTAATCAATACCGATGCAATGGATACCCGCAACGCACGGCCAGATTCCCTACTTGGAAACCGCGTTCTCCACCCTTCGCGAAGAGCGCGCCGACCGTTATGTTTCCTATCTCGCCCAACCGGGCATTCTCGACTTTCATCGCGATAACCTGATATCGCGGATTCAAAAAAAACCCGGCGATTCCGGTTTGTTTCTTTTGATGAAAGAGAACAAGCTGCTGGCTTTGACCGGCATCGAACCTTCCCCCTGGCACCGGGAACGGTTGGGTATGCCTTACTTTAAAATTCAACCGTTATTTTGTTTCGCCACACAAAACAACGAAGTGTCGCATGTGGCCGAATCGTTACGTTTCTTCTTCACCCAGCCTGGAGCGGTTTATACTACCCGGGTTGAGGCGCAACAGCACCCGCTTGTTTATCATCTGGCCTCTTACGGTTTCACTCCAGTGGGTACGTCGGTGAGGCTGGTCCGCGACGGCGGAGATCGAAAACGTGTTGACAGTTATTCCCGCTGCCCATATGATAATTTTAATATTCGGCCTTTTTCGGAGACCGACCTGCCGAAACTGCAAGATATTATTCGCCGGTCGCACCGACATAGCCACTTTTTCTGTGAAGCGCGGTTTGAGCCCGAACGAGTGAAAGACCTATTCGCCGAGTGGATCGGTCAATGTGCCGCCAATCCGGTTTTCCGTATCTCGATCGCGGAAGCGGAGGGAGAGATAATCGGTTTTTGCTCAGCATTCATTCAAAAATCGTTAGAACGATATATAGGAAGGCCGATAGGGATTATCGATTTTATTGTGGTCGATTATGGTATTCAGGGGAGAGGGATCGGACGCGGATTGCTCGAAGCGGCGTCCGGCTGGTTGGACCCCATTACGGATTGTATCGAGTTGCGAACCATGGCGGATAACCTTCAGGCCATCCGCTTTTACGAAAAAAACGGCTTTCGGATGCTCTCCGCCGATCAACATTTTCACTTTTGGACACATGGGGGAGCGGAGGCATAGCGGCGGCCGGAAACGAGCCAGCGTATCGTGTTCGCCTGCCATCGCGTATTGGTGCTGAATTCCAGTTACGAGGCGATCAATATCTGCACCGCCCGCCGGGCTGTTGTCATGCTCCTGACCGGCAAGGCGGACGCCGTGGAAGAGAACGGCGAATTGATTCACGCTTCATCAGTCACCCTGCGATTGCCGGAAGTCATCCGCCTGCGCCGTTTCATCCAACTACCCCACCGCCCCATCCCCTTTTGCCGGAAGAACATCATGCTCCGCGATGGATTCCGTTGCCAGTATTGCGGCGAATCGCATTCTCCCGACAAACTAACCCTCGATCACGTTGTACCCATCTCGCGTGGGGGCAAGGATTGCTGGAACAACGTAGTTACTGCTTGTAAACGATGCAACCACCGGAAGGGAAACCACCTGCTGGGTGAAATCGACATGCATCTGCTCAATCCCCCGCGCAAACCGACGCTGCCCACCTACCTGCACCTGGTTCGGCTGATGGGAGAGAAACGCGAGGGATGGCGGAAATACCTTTATTTCGACGAAGCCCTGACCGTTGAAAGCGAGGAAGCATATGCAGGATAAAAAAGCGCCATTTCTCGATTGCGTCACTTCGTCCGCGACAACAGGGATGCGAGAGCGATTCAAAGCCGTTCCTCAGACAGATGAAATAGAGAATAAGACAGGTGGATAGGAAATATCAGATATAGTAGATAATTTCGGGTTGGAGTTGCCCTTTTTTTAGCGTCTCTTCAAGGCTTGTTGAATCGAGAATATGGGCGATGGAATCGCGCACGTCCTTCATAACCACACGAAGACAGCAGGTCTCTTCATTGCGGCACTCCTCGCATTTCTCATAAGCAGTCACACTGACGCAGGGAACCGGGGCCAGGGGGCCATCGATGAGCCGGATGATAGTCCCCAAACTGATATCCGCGGGAGGTTTTCGAAGCGAATACCCCCCCTCTTTTCCCTTTTTACTCTGCAGAAGGCCGTTGTTTTTGAGTTCCAACAGGATCAATTGAGTGAATTTTTTCGGTAATCCTTCCCGATCCGTTAACTCTGAGATGGGAATCGGACCTTCACCATACCGGCGCGCCAGAGCCAGCATAGCGAGCAGAGCGTACTTGGCTTTTTTGGAGAGCATGATTTGGAAATTCCACTATGTTGAGATCTGTAATGATACTTATGAAATTTTATAGTAACTCACTTTTCCGGAAAGAAAAGAAAGGAAGCGGATTTTCTATCCAAAGCATTGTTTGAGAGCCCCGAACACGATAAAATAATGCCTGTTTTAGATGCGGAATGAAAATGAGCCGCAGACTAAGCGATCCAGATCGAAAAGTAATTGACCAATCCCTAAGCGCCTGTAGCTCAGCTGGATAGAGCACAGGATTCCGGTTCCTGGTGTCGGGGGTTCGAATCCCTCCAGGCGCGCTTTCTCTCCTCCTTCGACCGGTATATCTCTGTCACATTGATAACATGATGCAGCAATCTTCATTTGTTTCCCGATGTTTTTTTTCTCCTTTCAGTCTATAATTGGATTGTTTGTTAAGTCACGCCGTTCTCGGAGTAAAGGAGACTCTTCATGGGGATGACCAAAGCACAAGTCATGGAGCGCATTTCCATCGATCCCAATGTTTGCTTTGGGAAACCCTGTATCCGAGGGAGGCGAATCTGGGTGTCCTTGATTCTGGATATTCTCGCCGATGGGATAAGTTTCGAAGACTTGATTCGCGAATACGAAATCGAGGAAGAAGATATTCGTACCTGCATCGCGTATGGGGCGGAAATGTCGCGTGAACGTTACATTCCCTATCTGCCAATATAAGGTCAAACAACTCCCTCTTTGGCGACCCGCCACACTGGACGGGGACGATGGTTTGCCCTTTCCCGGTTACTATCGATGGGGGCATTGTAGTTCTCCTGTTCTGTTTCCCCACATCATTTCAATCAATTATAGAAATAAATAAGGATTATAATCATTCTCTTTTTCATTGTTTTTTCCTTGACATAACTCTTCGGTTGAAATAAAGTGAACTAATGTTTACTAAACATGCGTTCAGTTTCCGGGTGAGGGATTGTCTACGCAGGGGTGCTTTATGTCTATGATTCACGCTTGTCCCGGCGCCTGGAAAGAATCGAATTCGGTTTTGCATCTGTCCGCCACGGCAGATCGGCGCCCCGCCGTGGCGCTGGTGGATTGCAACAACTTTTACGCGTCCTGCGAGCGGGTGTTCCGGCCCGACCTGGAGGGCGTACCGGTGGTGGTACTCTCCAACAACGACGGCTGCATCATCGCCCGATCCAACGAGGCCAAGGCGTTGGGCGTCAAGATGGGCGATCCCTTCTTCAAGATCGAAGCGTTTCTCAAACGCGCCGGGGTGCGTTATTTCTCGTCCAACTACGCATTGTACGGCGACATGTCGCAGCGGGTGATGGGCGTTCTCTCGCAGTTCACCCCCGCGCTGGAGGTCTACTCGATCGACGAGGCGTTTCTCAACCTGACCGGGGTGGTGCGGCGGGGCGAAGTGGAACCAAATGCGCTGGCCGATTACGGGCGAAGCATCCAGGCGATGGTACGGAAATGGACGGGTATTCCGGTTTCGGTGGGGATCGCCGAGACCAAGACGCTGGCCAAAATCGCCAACCGGATCGCCAAGCGTTCCAAGACCCTTCAGGGTGTGTACGACCTGCGGCAGGAATCCGGCCGCGACGCCGTGCTGGAGGCCATCGAGGTAGGCGACGTGTGGGGCATCGGGCCGCGCTACGCCCGGCGGTTGCAGGCGAGCGGAATCGCCAACGCCCGCCAACTGCGCGACGCGGACGAGCGATGGATTCAAAAACAGATGGCGATGGGCGTTGTGGGAGTGCGGCTGGTGCTGGAACTGCGGGGAATCCCCTGCCTGCCCCTGGACCTCTCTCCAGGGCCGAAGAAGGGGATCGCCTGTTCGCGGTCGTTCGGAAAACCGGTGGTGCGGCTGGACGAACTGCGGGCGGCGACGGCGGCTTACGTCAGCCGGGCGGCGGAGAAGATGCGCGCGCAGAATTCGCTCTGCAAGACCATGAGCGTCTATGTGATGACCAATCCCTTTAAGAACGAACCGCAGTATTACAACTCGGCTCTCATCCGCTTCCCCACGCCCACCGCCAGCACTCCGGAAATGATCCGTTACGCCCTGTACGCGCTCGAAGCGATCTATAAGCCCGGATACCGCTACAAGAAGACGGCGGTGGTGTTGGTGGAGATGGTTCCGGGAACGGTCTATCAGCCCACCCTCTTCGACGGCGAAGACCGCGCCCGCAGTGCCGCCCTGATGAAAGTCGTCGACCACATCAACGCCCGCCTGGGCGCGGACGTGCTGCATTAC
>CAZFOX010000366.1:0-5790 GCA_964520565.1 uncultured bacterium
ATGTCTGTCAGGATTGGAAGAGGCGTTGCCGATCTCGATGAGGAGGATCATCAGCGGGTAGGTAACAACCGATTCTTTTGCGAGCAAAGCGGTGCCGAACAGAAGCCACGAAGCGATCAACCATCGCCATTGTTTTGCATGCCGGTAGCGAAAGTAGGCCGTCAGGGAAGCCAGCGCCCCGCAGGTAGCCAGTACGTCGGAACGTCCGGATATCCAGCTAACGGCTTCGGTATGGCTGGGATGCACCAGGAAGATCGTGCCCGCCAGAGGGGCGAGCCATTGCGCTCGATCCGGCGGCCAGCCGTTTTCTTTCAGCCACAATCCAGCGAGGCGGGATACGAGATAGGAATTGATAATGTGGAGGACGAGATTGGTCCAGTGATATCCCCACGGATGATGCCCCCATAATTTTTCATCGAGCCAAAAGCCGAACGTGACCAGGGGGCGGAAGAAATCGCGGGAGAAGACCGACCAGACCGCCGCCAGACCGCGTTGTTGGATATCGAAGAGGAAATGAAAGTCGTCGGATAGGAAATCGGCGTTGAGCGCGGGCAGATAGGCGAGCAATCCCAGAAGAAAGAAGGTCAGAATAAAGATCAATTGCACCCATTGTCGGTTCATGTCGATTGTGGTTCTCTCGGTTTGCGAAGCGGCGCGGACGAGTTTATCGGAAACGAACCGGTCAGGGGTTTGCCGGATACGTGCCGTTCAATGAGTTTATATCGATATCCACGTTCGAATCGCGGTGGGAGGCGCTTCAATGGTCTGGCCGGGATCGAAGATGACCACTTCGATGATACCCGCCAGTAATTCCTGGACTTTCTGGGCATCGCGGACGCTTCCCGCAGCGCTGCCATAGTGCATGGGAACCACGATTTTGGGTTGAATCACTTGGGCGGCCTCGGCGGCTTCCGCCGCCGTCATGGTATACGTTCCGCCACAGGGAAGCAGAGCTACGTCGGTGTGGATCTCGGTCATTTCGGGTATCTTGTCGGTATCGCCTGCCTGATAGAAACGCCTGCCGTCCGGCAGAGTCACCACGAATCCGAGGTAATTTTTGGATTTGGGATGGTTGGTTTTGTTGATGTTGTACGAAGCCACGGCATCGATCCGGATGCCGTCCAGTGTAATGGTATCGCCCGGTGCGACGGTACGGATATCGGAAACCAGCGATTTGATTTTCGCCGCCGATTCCGGTTCGGTAATGGCGATCGTGCCGGTTTTTGCGATTTTGGAGACGCTGGAGGTATCGCAGTGATCGTTGTGCGAGTGGGTGATCAAAAGAATATCGGCGTCGTGGGTCGTTTCGGAGAGTTGATAGGGATCGAAGTAAATCGATTTGCCCTCGACTTTCAGGCGGAATCCGGATTGTTTGAACCATGTCAATCCGGAGAGCAATCGTTGGCTTGCATCGGAGAGACTGGCGGCGGAAATCCTGGGAGGCTCGGTGAAGGTAATCCCGGCCAAGCCCAATCCGGAAATTTGGAGGAAACGTCGGCGGTTGGCGGATAGCGTCATGATTTGGGTTCTCCACACTTTTTTCTATTATTACCATGAATGGAAGACGAGTGCAACCGGCTTTTTATCATTTTTCAGGATGATTCTCGGATGACTCTCGGATTAATCTACCGGGTTGTTTTCGGAGAATGGAGAGGATTCTTCGGCTGCCGGGGCCGGTTCTGGGGTATCCTGAGATCGATTCGGCCGTTCCTGGCATTCGCGGAAAGAGCGGCGGGCGAGATCGAGGAGGTCTTCGTCGATGGGAATCCCGGCGATCGAAAGAGCGTAAAGGGCTGCGCCCATGACTGGTTCCATTTTAGGGGAAATCACATTCGCGCCGGGTAAGAAGTAATGAATTTTGCGGCGCACCAGTTGCCAGTAAGTCGAGGCGTCGCTGAAGAGCCCCCCGCTTAAAACGATATCGACCCGTTCGGGAAAACCCAGGCGGCGATGGAGGGTATCCACACAACGCGCGAGTTCGTCCGCCTGCTGGTTGAGAATCGTATCAGCGATGGGATCGTCCTCGCCGGCGGCGCGGACGACGAAGGGGGCGATGGCGGCGATGCGGTCGCGCGAGGCGGAACCGGAGTTGACCCACGCGATCATTTCGGCCGCCTGCTGAACGCCAAGATGCTCGAAAACGGCTTTCTGGAAACCGGCCGCTTCTTCCAAGCCGTCGTGATGGCGGACGATGGCTCGCAACGCGGCCAGGCCGATGTGATATCCACTGCCTTCGTCGGATAAAAGAGAACCGTAGCCGCCGATGCGTCCCTCGCGTCCCTCTTCGTTCCGGCCGTAGATCATCGATCCGGTACCCGCGATGACGATGATGCCGGTTTCGGCGAGGGTGCCGCTGACAAGGGCGATCTGGGCGTCGCTCATCAGAGCGTAGGAGTCCTTGCCGAAGAGCCCGTCGAGCAGGGGATTGAGGATGGCGTAATCCTGTTCCTGGCCGCATCCGGCGAGACCCAGGCAGATTCCCCGGCATTCGTCCTGCCGGGCGCGGGCGTTGCGAAGGGCGTCGGTAAAAAGGCGTTTGATGCAGGAGACCGCCTGGCTGGCGCCCACATCGTGATAGTTCAGCGAAGGGCCTTTGCCGATATAGACCACCTTTCCGCGGTCGGTCATCAGCAGGGCGCGGCTCTGGGTTCCTCCTCCATCGATGCCGAAGACGTATGGCATAATCGATCCTTGAAATAGGGGGCTCTATTTATTTGCTTTTTTCCCGAAGCGTTTTGTTGGAAATTTCCAACAGTTGAATGCGCGTGTTGAGATCGGTGATTCGGGTTTCGTAGTCGTCGCGCAGCTGTTTGATCTGCGCTTCGAACGATTCCTTTTGCAGTTGCATTTCTTTTTCGTATTTCCGGACAATCTCGTCGAATCCCACGGAAGCCGCCGTGGGTTCGGCGGCGGGCGGAGTGGGCGAGGGAACTAGGGAAATCTTGGCCAGTCCGTTTTCGGCGATCGATTTCACTCCGCCCTGGGTCATGATATAACCGACGATCAAGAGAGCGACGACGCTGATCAATCCCAAAGTGAAGAGCACGTTGCCGCCGCTGGGGGGGTCGTTGTATTGGCTACTTTTCCGGCTCCGTTGATTCATCCTTCTGCGCCTCCGTCTCGGATGTTGCCCCTTGGGTCAGATCGAATGTAAGCGAATGCCGGTCTGTAAATTTGGCAGGAGCTATGGTGGCCACGAAATCCATGGGAAACCATAGATACGCAGGAGCGCTGAGGTTGACTGTTTCTTCCCGTCTGCCGTAGTCGGGATGGTCGAGGGTGATCTTATGAGTACCCAGGTAGTCGACAGGGAATTCCACCGGGGTAGTCCCTTTGGGTTGGTAGTCGTAATGGACCGTCGCGCCGGGTGGAATACTATCCACCCGGACCGTGGAAGTGTAGCAACCCTCAACCAAACCGATCGCCAGGAACATTGTAAACAGACGCCGCATACAATCCGTCTCCGTTACATTCCTATCCATTACAGCCGAGATAATTTCGGATGTCAATGGATTTTAGAGTGATCCCCGTTACCCGTTGACTGAAAAGAGTATTGTATAGAATACTTCCGTTCCCGTGTAGTATCGCATACCGTTGGGTAAAAACCTATCCCTCTATTCGTAACAATCCAGGACGGAATCATGGAAATACGGGAACTATCGCTACGAAATAGGAGGAGTGATTCCGTATCCAATCCATACAACTAGAGCGACCCACAAAAAGTGTCGAGTAAAAAACAACGATCCGACTTTTAGATTGCTTCACTTTGTTCGCAATGACATGAACGGATCGCACTGTCATTGCGAGTAAAGCGAAGCAATCTAATGATGATCCTATTCGCCAGTTGATCCAGAGTATGCTTTTTTACCCGACAATATTTTTACCCGACAATATTAAACGGTCAGACTATTACACCGAATAGGTATCCCATACATTTTGAATTGCCGCCAGATCGTCGACTGACCGAACAACCACCGATCCGATGTTTGTGGGTAGAACGAAGCGCAGAGAGCTCTTTTCGACCTTCTTGTCGTGGAACATGCATTCTAGAACCGCGTCGGCGGATAAGTCGGGACGGGCGAGTGGATAACCGGCGCTTTGCAACAGTTCGAGGAGTTCTTTGATGACCGGCGGCGGCGTAAGCCCAAGCCTTTGGCCGAGTTGGGCTTCCAGCAGCATGCCGATGGCCACTGCTTCACCGTGCAGGTACCGTTCGTAGCCGGTCAGGGATTCGATGGCGTGGCCGAAGGTGTGCCCGAAATTGAGAATGGCGCGCAGGCCGCTTTCGCGTTCGTCCTGTTCGACCACACGGGCCTTGATGCGGCAGTTCCAGGGTACGATCCGGCAATACAAGTCCAGGTTCACGGCCAGCAATTCGCCGAGCTGGGCGCGAACCGTCTGGAATAATTCGGGATCGGCGATCATTCCATGTTTAATGATTTCCGCCAATCCCGCCTTGATTTGCCGGGGATCGAGCGTTTGGAGCGTGTCGGGATCGATCAGGACGGCCTTGGGCTGATGAAAGGCTCCGATCAGGTTTTTGCCTCCGGCGTGATCGACTCCCACTTTTCCTCCGACGCTGGAATCGACGTCGGCCAGCAGGGTGGTGGGAACCTGGATGAAGGGAATGCCCCGCAGATAGGTGGCGGCCACGAAACCGGCGATATCGCCCGCCACACCGCCCCCCAGGGCGATCAGGCCGCTCTTGCGTTCCGGGCGCAGGGCAACCATGCCGTCGTATAGTTCTGAGACGGTGGCGAGATGTTTGGACGTTTCGCCTTCGGGAAACGAGAGAATAGCGGTTTGGTATCCCTCTTTTTCGAGTGAATTTTTCACCCGCTCTCCGTATAAAGCGGCGACGACCCGGTCGGAGATTATCGGGATGGGAGAATGAAAACCGGCTGCTTTGGCATATTCGCCCACACGGTCGATCAGGCCGGGTTGAACGGTAATCGTATACGACCGGTCGCCGAGGCCGACGGCGATGGTGGCGGAAACAGTCGGTTGTTCCATGACGATCTCGATTCGCTGCGAGAGATATGCGAAACTGTCCGGTTTTTCGACTTATTTCGAACGGCTTCGAAAGCGATTCTGGGAGACCAGTATAACACGGGAATGGAGAGGAACCAGACAAACGCGTTTCAAATCGGCTTGATTTTTCAGGTTGATTCGATACACTATACGGTTACATTCGAGCGTACTTTCCTCCCCCGCCTTCGAGTTTCCTTCGCCGGCGTTCAGCGGAAGTTGTTAAAGCGTACGCCACATATCTCAAAAGGAGTATTGCCATGTTTTCCCATAGTCAATCGTGTGCGGCTTTTTTAGTATTCGTAGTATCGCTTTTTGGGATTTCCGGAGCGATTGGCGCTCAGGATTCACCCGCTCCAGCCAGTAGCGGCGACGTTGTTTGCAAAATCGGTGAAGAAAAAATTACCGAAGCGGAATTACTGGCGGAAATCGACGAGATGATCAAGCGTGCGGGAAATCAGGTTCGTCCTGGCACGGCCCCCCAACTGAAGGTTTTTCTGTATGCGCGGGCGCTCGATAACCTGCAGGAGAAAATTCTCCTGAAGAAGGTGGCCGAGGCCAAGAAAATCGAAGTAACGCCCAAAGACATTGAAGAACGTTACAATAATTTCGTGAAGCAGTTTCCCAATGAAGAACAGATGAAGCAAACCCTGGAAACCTACGGCCTGACGCCCGATACCCTGAAAGACCGCATGAAGGTGGATGTTCTCTATATGAAGGTGTTGGAGACCGAGGTGAAAGAAGCTCCCGAAGCCACTGATG
>CAZFOX010000367.1:0-5768 GCA_964520565.1 uncultured bacterium
TTCGCAGGAGTGGAGGATCATCGCCAGCGCGCCGCTGGGAATGATCCTACGTTGTTTGACGTCCATGGAAACCGGCAGCGCTTTTTCCACCGGGGTTTCCTGATAACCGCCCGCGCCGAAACTGTCCGGCCCGCCGATCATCACCAGACCGATGCCCAGATCGCTGACGGCTTTTTCGAGCATCTGCATCTGCGATTTGGAAAAATCGGCGGCGGGCGAATTGGATAGAATGACGCTGTCGTACATCTGCAACTCGCGCAACGTACCGGGAAGCGCTTCCGGCGCCTGGAGATCGACCTGGATACCCTCCGCAAGCAGGGCAGCCGTCAAAAACCGGGCTTCCTCCCCTTCCGGATCGATGAGAAGCACGCGCGGATTCCCCTGCACGAAAGCGAAATTCTGCGCCCGGTTATTAAATGGACGGCGGTCGTTTTCGGCTTCCACGGTGGCCGTGTAGGTATACACGCCCGATTGATTGATTGATCGGGGAATCCAATAAGCATTCTTGCCCGGCCGCAGTTCGACCTGTTCCTCGGCGATTACCTGCTCGTTTTCGGCAATTCGCAAAACCGCTGGCCCCGCTTCTTGGGCGTTGACGATCACCCGGATTTTGAACGGCTCTTTTTCCTGAATCTGATTGGGGATGGAAATATCCTCCACTAGGACTTCCTGAGCGGAGGTATACTCAAGAGGCATGACCCGTAGATCGATGCCGTTGGCGGTGGCGCGCTGGGCGGCCGACAATACGTCGCCCTGGGTTTGATTGCCATCGGTCAGAAGAACGATCCGTTTTTGAACGCCCTCCGGAAAAGCGGCCATGCATAGATTGATGGCCGATTCGATATCCGTCCCCTCTGTATTGAGGATCGCCTGATATTCCTGCAGGGTGACGTTTTCTCCCGGATTCTCTTCCAGTACGGCTTCCTTGCCGAAAAATAGGATTCCCGCACTATCTTTCTCGGGAATTTTCAGAAGCTGATCCTGGACGTACGCCAGGCTGAACTGCTGTTGATCGGTGGGGATGCTGCTGGAACGGTCGATGGCAAATAAAACGGTCAGGGATTCTCCCTGGTCGACCAGTTCGATTTCCGCTAGAGCAAGAATAAATAAAAGAAGAACCATGCTACGCAATAATAAAGCGAAGATTTTCCGGCCTTTCCCTAATACCCGAACCTGGCGGGCGGCGTACCAGGCCAGCGGAATCAGGAAAAGCAACAGCAGATACCAGGGATGGAGAATGCGTATCATCGATTCAGTTCAAGGATTCGAGTTGCGATGTTTTTAAGGGATCCACTTTGTTACGTTCCAGAAAACGAAACGCAGAAACAGCGGGAATCCCTCATTGCGTTCCATCTTATAACGTATTGATCCGGAAAAATAGCTCGTTTCTTTCTCTCTTTTTCTCAGTATTTTTAAGAAAACGCTAAAATTTTCACTCTTTGTTTCCTCTTCTCTCTGGATATAATTTGTTGCTATGTGCTCTTTACTCTCTCCCCTTAGACGGCCGTTAGACCGATATATCCCCGCCTTTTTTCGGTATTATTTTTTTGCTATATCTATAATAGGTCTGTACCCCAATCTTTCCTCTTCCGATACACCGGCATTAATACCCCTGACCGAAATCGAACAATACTCGGAAGAATGGGAATACACCTCGTTTCTTGAAGATGCGGGGCTTCAAAACCGTACGATTTATTACATCGATTTCGACCGAAATCAGGGAGTATGGATCGCGGCCTCGGACGGTTTGTATTACTGTAACGGTTATTTATGGACGCGGTATACGACCGAAAACGGCCTGCCCAGCAATATGGTACGATGCGTGCGAGTCCTTCGCGATGGGACAATCTGGGTGGGAACCGACCGGGGGGCTGGTACATTCGATGGACAAACCTTTTCCACGCACGGTTCGGAAACGGGCCTGGCGGGACCCAGCGTCCGGCGGATTACGGAAGATCCAGATGGTAGTTTATGGTTTTGCAGCGACCGGTATCCCGAGTATAACGTACCCAGCGGATTGAGTTGTTACCAAAACGGCCAATGGACGGTTTACAATGAGGGGAATGGTTTTCCGAGCGATCATCCGATCGAGTACTTCCGCGATTCGCAGGGCCAACAATATGTTTTAACCGGCAACCGGGGATTGTTACAAAAAATCGGGGATCACTGGACATTTCCGCTAGCGAAAAACGGATTGGCCAAGGATGAAAATCTGTGGTCGATCATTGAACTCTCTCCCGGTCGTCTGTTCGTCACATCGTACGAGGGTGCGTACGTGCTTGAGGATAGTGGATGGCGTTTCGAGAATGTATTTCCTTTCCGAAGAGCCTTTCAATTAGGGCGGACACGCGATGGAAACTTGATTTCTTTTGGAGTGGTTAATAAAAAACAGACCAATTACGAAATGAGCTTGCTGGTATGGAATGGGGAGCGTTTCATACCGCTTTCCTCCCCTATGTATCCTGAAGACCAATGGGTGGAAGTGATAAAGGAAGCGCCCGACGGTTCTATCTGGTGCGGGGGAAAAGATTTCTTGCTCCGGTGGACGAAGGGGAATCTGGAATGGAAAGCGTTCAAGAATTTTCTCCGGCCCCGGTTTATCGACGACCAAGAGAACGTGTGGTTTACAGGAGACGACACTTTTATCCGTTTAGCACCGAATGGCTGGGAGCAGCCGGTAGCCGCAAAGGGAATGTACCGCCAGGATTCTCAGGGCGGTGTATGGATTTGGAATGCAGCGGTTTTAACGTATTGGTCGAAAGGCGTAATGCGGCAATACGATTTAGGCGTAATGAAGATTCGAGAGATAAAATGGTGGTATGCCGATTCATCAGCCAATGTTTGGTTTTACGGATTTTTGGAAAATGGAAATTCTGCCTTCTATGTTTTTGCCAATGAGAAGATCGCTTCGATCGATTTTCCGGAAATAAAGAACCGGTATCTCCCCCATATTGTCGAGGACCCTGTTGAAGGCATCTGGGTAACCCTATCGACGGATCGAGAATCGTATTACCAAGCCGCCAGACTCACCAACTTGGAAATCAAGGAAATAATGGATATCGACATTCCTTTTAACAATCCTCCCAGTATCCATGTCGATCGAAGCGGCCGGATATGGATATGGGATACAATCAATCTTTACTCCAAAGATCCCCATGAGGTTCGAGAATGGAAACGGGTGAACGAAACCATCGGCGGGGTTGTCTTTGCCATTTTTGAAGCCTTCGATGCATTATGGTTTATCTGCGACACCGGAACCTATGGCCAATCGGGCATTTCTCGTTTGTTTCAAAATCGGTGGGATCATTTCGCAGACCGGATCTTTACTTATAAAAAAATGGCAGACGATACGCTGGTATTCGCTGGTCGAAAAGGTGTTTATGTTTTTGAGGAAAACGGCCAGGATGAACCCAACCGGATCACGCTTCCTCATACCGGTTTCTTATCCGGTATCGTGTATGAAAAAGAAGGGGTGTTATGGATTCAATACGAAAACGATGTGTATCGCTATCAATCCGATAGTATTCCTCCAGAAACGCTGATTACGGCGGCTCCCGCCAGTGTCTATCAAGGCGATTTCTTGACAGCCGATTGCCGTGCCGTGGAATGGTTCCTTCCCCATCGCGTTCAAAAATACTATCGCTATTCCTGGCGGATCGATGCGGAGCCGTGGTGTCCGCTTTCTTCCCAAACTCAAATAGCGGTCGAAACAAACAACCTTCTCGTGGGAAATCACGTCCTCGAAGTCCGCGCGGTCGATGAAGGGCTGGACATCGATCCCACTCCGGCGCGCTGGTCGTTCGCCGTGCTTTCGACGCCCCTGCAAAATCGCTGGTGGTTTTGGAGCGCGGTAACAGGCATTGCCGGTGTTATCCTGGTTTTGACGTTGATCGCCATCGCGCTCGCCGTCACAGCCAACCGATCCCGAAAACAGGCCCTGCAGGAACGCCAGGCATTGCAATGGATTTCGCAAAAGCTGACCGGTCCTCTTTCGGTTCGGGAAATCGCCCATTCAGCCGCTGCGGAATCGAAACGGATTTTTCGTCACGACGTATTCTCGTTAGATGTCATGGATGCTAACCACCAAAAATTCCAAAATGTTTATAAGGAAGAAACGCTTCCCGGCGGATCGGCTCCCGTTGAGACCGTCATCTCCATAAAAGAAGAAATTCCCAATCCTGCCGATTCGTATCAACGGATTCTGGCGGGCGAATCTCTTTTAATCGAACGGAGTGGAGAGGGCGAATCCGGTCCATTTTCCGAAACAGACCGTATGTCCCGCCGTCCCCGTTCGATGATGTTCGCCCCGTTGATTTGGCAGGATCAAACCATCGGCATTATTTCCGTTCAAAGTTTTTCGCCCGGACGCTACCGGGAACACGACCTGAATCTACTAAAATCGTTCGCGGATAATTGCAGCGGCGCTCTCGCCCGCGTCCGAGCGGAAGATGCTTTGGAAAAAAGCCAGGCCCAACTATTTCAATCTCAAAAAATGGAGGCGATCGGCCGTCTGGCGGGCGGTGTCGCGCATGATTTCAACAATCTCCTGGTGGCGATCATGGGGTATAGCGAAATCGCCTTGCATGAGATTGAAGCCGATTCACCCATCCGAAAAAAGATCGAAGAAGTGATCAAGGCGGGAAATCGTGCCAAATCGCTGACTCAGCAACTGCTCGCTTTCAGCCGTAAACAGGTTATTCAACCGGAAGTTCTCCATCTCAACGCGGTTATATCCGACATGTTTACTTTGTTGCAGCGTTTATTGGGCGAAGATATCGAAATCCGTTTTGATCTGGATCGCTCGCTGGGTTGCGTGAAAGTGGATCGCGGACAGATCGAACAGATTGTCGTCAATCTTTCCGTCAACGCCCGCGACGCGATGCCGCAGGGCGGACTCCTCGTCATCCAGACCCAGAACGTCCTGCTTCGAACCAGCGCGGAATGTGGAAAAGCTGGTATCGTTCCCGGCGCTTACGTACTTCTCCGCGTGCGCGATTCCGGCTGCGGGATGGATGAATCGATCGTCAAACACATCTTCGAACCGTTTTTCTCGACCAAAGAGAAAGATAAAGGCACCGGTCTTGGGTTATCGACCGTTTATGGTATCCTCCGGCAGAACGGGGGGGGCATCTCTGTAATCAGTTCACCGGGACAGGGCTCGGAATTCAGCGTGTATCTTCCTCGCACCGAATCGGAGTTATATGAAAAAAAGGAAGAACCGGCTTCTTTGGATTCTCTGCATGGAAATGAAACCATCCTGTTGGCGGAAGATCAGGATCAGGTAAGGAACTTGATCTCCGGTATTCTCCGGGAACAAGGGTATACTGTTCTTGAAGCAAAAAACGGCGCCGAAGCGCTTCACATTCAAGCGCAATTCCGGAATCCCATTCAATTGTTGATAACGGATATCATTATGCCCGGCATGAGCGGTGTCGAGTTGTCCGAAACCCTTGCCTCTCAACGTCCGGATATCCGAACTGTTTTCATGACTGGATACACCGACGACATTCTCGGAGAACGAGGCGCTCTGGAACCGGGAATGATGCTATTACAAAAGCCTTTTACCAATCAAGACCTTTTATCGGTCATCAGAAAAGCTTTAAGCGAATCGACTCCATCTTAAGTCGGCTGTTTGACAATTCATTCCGTCGTGAACCCACAAATCAATGAAAAACGCCCCCGGGAACGTTTCCGGGGGCGTCAATGCACGTTCTATCGCATCTTCCATAAAAACCAAACGGAAAAAGTGGCAATAAATCGTTGAATAG
>CAZFOX010000368.1:0-5768 GCA_964520565.1 uncultured bacterium
GCTCGCCAGTATAGATCACCCAACTGAAATTCGTTCATGGCGTTGTTGGGTTCTTGTGCGATTCGTCTTTCTTGATCTTGAATATTTTTTACCAGTTCTCCCCATTGAAGAGCGAGAGTCTGATTCCGTTCTACTATCTTCTGATCGCATCGGGTCAAGAGATCTTTGGCTTGCGAATTATATTCAAAGTTCGGGAACTGCTGCAATAAGGATTGAGTCGTCTTTTGAGCGTCGTGATACTGACCGAGAAGAAACTGACAGAGTCCTAATTTATATAAGGCATAATCTTCATGTTTTTTATCAGGAAAGGGAGCGTAAATATAACTGGAGTATTTCAAGAGAGCCGTCTGATATTGAGCCTTATCAAAAAAACGATCCGCTTCTTGGAGTTGACTGATTTTGGTATAACTCGTCTGAATCGATCCCCCAGTCGTCACACATCCTACTAGTCCCATTTGCAGCCCAAGGATCCCTGCCAAGATAACATTCAATTTCTTTCGCGAGAAATTTATTTGTGAGTTGACCATTTGTAATCATCCCAAATAATAAGGTTTTCTGCTCTATCTATAAAAAGAGAGGATACTTACTCTCTAATTCAGCCTATTATTATTGTAGGCTAAAATCCGATTCAAGAAAAGCATCTTTTCCATTCTCCGATGCGGCCTTCAAAAAACAATTTCATAATCTCTTTTTTTCATCATCGGATTCGAATCCATTCCAGCTATAAAAGATTATTCACTACGTCATTTTCCTGCTCTTCCAAATCAATCGCATCTTTTAATCGGCTGGATGGATTTGGATAAGAGAAGGTATTTTCGCTTGAGTGGTTAGTGGCAATCCTTCATGCAATTCCTTGCCTGTTTTAGTACCCATTTCTTTGCCATCGATTTCTATCTGATACGATTTTGACAGATCGGCCGTGAACCATTCGGGAAACTGATTAATACGGGGGTAATCGAAGGGAAGATGCATAACTGTTTGATGGCGTGGAAGATCGAATCTAACAACGCCGGTCCAGTTCCAATCACTCTGAACGGAAAGATATAATGAGTTCTCATCTCGAACCGATCCAAAAGCCAGATCGGCTCGCCAGGGTAGAACGTGAATACCCTGGGTTTTCCATAAGGCATACATTAAAGCCGTTCGAGCAAAATTCCCATCGCCGTGCCATCCTTCGATGACGCCATCGGGACGCTGCTTGGCAAGCAGGATATCCATACTATCATCCACCCATTGGAATCCCCCATCGACAGGAAGACGATTGAGTAAATTCAATCCCCCTTCAATCGCATCCGCATACCCATCCGATCCGCCGTTTTCCCAGGGATAATGAAGATATTTGGGGATATTTTCCAACACCCGGCGAACGGCATCCATATACCGGTCATCTCGATCGAGTTGGGCCACATTAAGAATGGCATTGTAATCGTATCCCCAATTGTCGGTCAGTTCTTCCTTCAAGATTTCGCCGATTTGGGGATTTACGAGCATGTGGAAGAGGCCATCCTCGTTGGCCGCCACTTCTAAAATCCGATTCAACATTCGATGAATCGGATCGCGGTACTTTTCTCGTCTTTCTGAATCCGTATGCGCGGCCAGGAAATAACCTCCCGCCAATCCACCGATAATCTCACAGCCATGATCGTCCAGGCTTAATCGATCTCCATCGGTAGGCAGGTGTTCCAATAAATAATAATCGGTCATCCGAAAAGCCCATTCCCGATAACGATTGTCGCCCGTCATCCAATAGAGACGGCATAAAACCTGAAGTTGTTCTCCATTGATCTCGAAATCATTCGAAGGGATTCGGCCATAGGGAGTATCAAATGGCGCGTGTTTCCAGATGGAATCCTGAATTCCGATCATGCGGCCAAACCAGGGGCTCGGTCCAAGCCACTCAGTTAATGGAATCAATCCATCTTTAACGTACTCGGATCCCCCAAAAATCAATCGATGCAATTCTACATCGGGTAATCGGAATTTTTGCGTGGCAAAATCAAAATCGTCGGGAAGGTTGTCGAGGCGGTTCGTCAGACGAATCTCCTTCTCCAACATGGTCAACATAGTACCTTGGAATAATTCCCGGTCGAGAAGAGCGGATGTGAGAACCATGAACGGATAATTATCCGCCGCTGAATCCTGAGCGTTCCAATAATTGCTATTCGTCAAATTGCGAGGGATTAAACCCGAACGCGGATCGCGATGCGCCAGCCATCCCCGGGTAAAATTCATGCATTTCTGAAAAGCCTGTTGAGCCTGCCATCCATTTCGTTGTGCCTGAAGAAAACAATCAAATGGATCGGCTGCATACGCCGGCGGTTGCCATCCCCCAAAACCAACAATGGTCAAGAAGAAGCCGAGAAGAAGGGAAAATCGATTTTTGTTTCCAACCATGATCCTCGCTCCAATTTTTTATTGTTGAATAGAATTCAACCTTCCAGAGTCATTTAATTGAACTTATCTACCCATATCACGTTAATACCATGTTGGCTACTGCTTCCTAGGATATCAACGAAACATTCAATGTATCCAACTACACAAAAAGCAGACTCCCGATTTCCCATCTCGGGTATACACCAGACAAAAAACAGAGTAATCGATTCCCATCTGAACGGCTAGCTGAGTAGCCTTGGGATTGGCTTGAGTATAGAATAACTTTCAATCATTCTCTTTGATAATCCAAAGACTTATAGGGGATAAAGAATTATGGAATCGACAACATATGATGTGATTGTGATCGGAGCGGGCCCATCGGGTTTGGCCGCCGCCTTGTATACATCCCGAGCCAATCTCAGCACGCTGGTGTTAGAAAAAGGTCCTACCGGGGGACAAATTTCGTTAACGGATGCGGTGGAAAATTATCCAGGCTTTCCCGAACCGGAATCCGGAGCAGAACTGGCCGACCGGATGCAGCGTCAAGCGGAAAAGTTTGGAGCCGTCCTCAAAAACGCCCATGTTTCGGAAATTCGTCCGAATGGAAAGCAATTCGTCGTCGTGGCGGACAAACAAGAGATCTCCGCCAAAGCCATTATTTTGGCGATGGGCGCCGATCCTAAAAAACTCGGCGTGCCCGGCGAGGAAAAAAATGTCGGGACGGGTGTCTCGTATTGCGCGACATGCGACGGCGCGTTTTTTAGGGGGAAAGATGTCATCGTGGTGGGAGGCGGCGATGCGGCTATTGAAGAGGGCTTATTTTTAACACGGTATTGTAATACTGTCACAGTTGTACATCGCCGGGATCAATTACGAGCCAGCGCCATCGTTCAAAACCGGGCATTTGCCAATAAGAAAATCAAGTTTATCTGGAATGCGGTGATCAAAGAAATCGTCAGTACAGGTAAAGTCGATCATGTTGTTTTGGAGAATGTGAAAACCGGTGAAACCTGGGAACACAAGATAGACGGTGTGTTTATTTTCGTCGGCCACATTCCCAATACTCGCCTGGTGGAAGGTCTTGTGGAAATGGACGATCATCAGTTGATCCAAGTGGATTTATGGATGCGCACGAGTCACCCTGGAATCTTCGCCTGCGGCGACTGTCGAACCGAAGCGGCCCGGCAAATGGCCAGTTCGGTCGGCGATGGCGTAACAGCGGCCATTGCCGCCGCCAAATACGTCGACGAACAAAAAGCACAGGAAAGTGCGGATAACAGAGCATAATCGTGAGAAAGAACAGCCATAGGCTGCTTATTCGTTTTTGAGAGACGAACCGATGAATTTGGAAGTGAAGGCGGAAACGATACTCAATCGCATAGGCCGGGAGACGTTAGATTTTTTTGAAGGGACAGGCCGATTGGCACAGTTGTTTATCCAGACCGTCGTCATCGCTTTTCAACCCCCGTGGCGATTTCGCATGACTGTCGCCCAGATGGTGAATATTGGGATCATGTCGTTACCCATTGCGCTGTTGACCGCCACTTTCACCGGTATGGTTCTGGTATTGCAAACGGGAACTCAGCTTCAGCCTTTGGGAATGAAGAATTACGCCAGTGGCATATCAGCTATTAGTTTCGCGCGGGAAATAGGTCCGGTTTTGACTTCCGTTGTACTGGCGGGACGCGTGGCGGCGGGCATCGCCGCCGAAATCGGTACGATGAAAGTCACCGAACAGATCGACGCTCTGAAATGCCTGGGCGCCAATCCGGTCAGTTATCTGGTCGTGCCCCGCTTTATCGCATCGACTTTCATGTTTCCTTCCCTGGCTATACTGGCTGTGGCCGTTGGAATCGGTGGGGGATTATTGGTAGGCGTGTTTCTCTTGAATATTCCGGCGGGATTATATATCACCAATATTTGGAAATGGCTCCAATTCAAGGATTACATCAGCGGAATATTCAAAACCATTTTCTTCGGCATGATCGTCGCCATCGTAGGCTGTTACAAGGGATTCGAAACCGGCTTCGGCGCGCAAGGCGTGGGAGAATCAACCACGCAGGCCGTAGTGCATTCTTCCATTCTGATTCTGATCGCGAATTTTTTCCTGACAACATGGATCATTCGACTATTTTAATAGAACCAAAATCGGCCGATCGTTCCACACTCCATTCCGACACGAATGAGAGGAACGATATGATCCATTTGGAAAACGTCTTCAAGCACCTGGGAGGAAAACCTATCCTCCAGGGCGCTAACATGTTTATCGCACCGGGAGAAACCCGTTCCATCATCGGCCGCAGTGGAGAAGGCAAAAGCGTCCTGATCAAACATATCTGCGGTTTAATGAAAGCCGACCGGGGAAAGGTGATCGTCGATGGTGAAGACATCACAAATTATAACGAGAAAGACTTGTTACGTATCCGAAAGAAAGTTGGATTAATCTTTCAATACGCCGCTTTATTCGATTCACTCACGGTTTTGCAGAATGTCGGTTTTTCACTTTATGAGGAACGAATCAAGAAGGATTCGGAAATCCGGGAGATCGTGATCGAGACGCTTCGCCTGGTTAAATTGGGCGATATTCTGGATAAAATGCCGTCGGAGCTTTCCGGCGGTATGCGAAAACGAGTCGGTCTGGCGCGCGCCATCGTTCAGAAACCCAAAATATTGTTGTATGACGAGCCGACGTCCGGTCTCGATCCGGTCACTTCAGACGCCATAAACGACCTGATTATTTCCCTGGCGGAAGAATTGAATGCGACCTCGGTGGTCATCACACACGATATGGCAAGCGCTTTTAAAATATCCACCAAGATATCCATGCTGTTAAAAGGACAGATCATCTATACCGGGACTTCCGAAGAAATACGAACGACGGATAATCAAATCGTGCAACAGTTCATTCAGGGTAATTCCCAAGGGCCGCTGGATAATATGTAATCTGGATAGATGGCACAAAAAAAAGGGCGGGGACAATGAGTAAAGAAGCGAAATTAGGATTGTTCGTTCTGATTGTGTTCGGTGTTTTTTTATTCTTTACCGTCAACATGGGCAGCGGACTATTTACCGGTCAGAAACGAACGTATCCCATCTATTTCAAGAGTACGGGTACACTCGAAAAAGGCGCTCCAGTCAAACAAGCGGGGTATGATGTGGGAGAAGTGATTGGTATCGCCTTGAAGACCATTATGGAACCGACGCCGACTTTCTATATTATCGTGGATATCAGTGTCAACAAGGACGCTCACATTGCCTACGACTCGAAAGCATCGATTCAAACGATGGGAATGATGGGAGAAAAATACATCGAAGTATCCTTCGGCGAATTGGAAGAAGCACCCGAAGGAAGCAGAATCGACGGGCAAGGACCCCAGGCACTGGATCAGGTCATG
>CAZFOX010000369.1:0-5765 GCA_964520565.1 uncultured bacterium
CAGTGTTTCGTATAACCGCCGATATCCAGGCGCGCCGGCGTTTGGGATTAACCGCCACCCTGGTGCGCGAAGACGGTCTCGAGAGCGATGTCTTCAGCCTTATCGGCCCCAAATGTTACGACGTACCCTGGAAGGTTTTGGAAAAACAGGGCTGGATTGCGCAGGCGGAATGCCATGAAATCCGCGCTCCTCTTCCCATGGAACAACGGCGGGAATACGTCATGTCGCCCGCGCGGGCACAATACCGCATCGCCTCGGAGAATCCCGTGAAAATGGAGGTTTTGGAACAATTGCTGGAGAAACATAAAGACGATCGCGTTCTTATTATCGGACAGTATCTCCATCAATTGCGCGTGGTTGCCAGTGCGTTTCAAATCCCCGTTTTGACAGGTCAAACGCCCAATACCGAACGGGAAAAGCTCTATCAGCAGTTTCGCACCGGCGAGATCCGCCGATTGGTGGTCTCCAAAGTGGCCAATTTCGCTGTCGATCTGCCCGACGCCAATGTGGCCATTCAAATCTCCGGCTCGTTCGGTTCGCGGCAGGAAGAGGCGCAGCGTTTGGGGCGGATTCTTCGTCCTAAAAGCGAAGGGCAAATCGCTCATTTCTATTCGATCATCACGCGTGACAGCAACGAAGGCGAATTTGCGCAAAAACGGCAACGTTTTCTCACCGAACAGGGTTACCATTATTCGATTCAAAACATGGAAGACGAAGCGGCCATGCCCAATCCATTAAGCGCTTCGTAATCGGTTCTTTCAAAGCGTTTTTGCGAGTTTATCTCTCAGAACACGTAACGAGTCTTGAAAGAATGTACGGTAACCTGAATATCAATTTCTTTGGCTAGGATTCAAGAGAATGAATTTATTCAATCTGTTGGTGCAATTGCCCCACGAACGGTTGCGGAGCCTGGCGAATATATTCGGTGTGTCCACGGCTTCTCCTTCCAAACGCACGATCCTGAACGAACTGGCTGCCCGTTATCGGGACGAGGAATTTCTCTCTTCTCTTGTGGAAGAATTGCCGATGGAAACCCAGGGCCTTCTTTCCGGCCTGGTTTTTTTTACTCCGGAAACGGTTCGTATTAAAATCCCTCCCGTTCTGCGCCGGGTTTGGTGGGGAGAGGATTCATCGGAGGAATGGTTGTTTCCGTTACTCGATTTGGGTTTATTGTTCAAGGATTTTTCGGACGAGAACAATGTGTTTCTTTTTCCGGAAGAAATTCGCCGCACTTTGGAAACATTATTCCTGTCGCCTTACCGGAATTTATCACCGCAGGGAGAGATGGAATTAAGCCATATGGCGGAACGGCATCCAGGTCTGGAAGCCCTTTTTCATCTGGCGTGCGTCCTTCTCCATCATCGGGCGATCCAAACCCAAAAAGGCGCGATCCATCGAAAAACGATCGAGCGATGGGCGGCGCGATTAGGAGGGATCGGAGCGCGTGAGGATTTCTTTCAATTCATTTTTGATTTTTGTTTAAAGCAGGGATTGGTTTGCGTCAGCCGGAATCATTTTTATCCCACACCGGCAATAGGTGCATGGTTTTCGCAGGATGAGAAAATTGCGCGGAACGAATTGTGGTTGCATTACCTCAACGAGCGATTGTTGCCGGATCGTGCGCAACAAATCCTGCCATTACTATTTCGTATCGCCGGGCATTGGATCAAAGAAAAAGGAACGTCTCCAGTTTTTACTTTGGCCGATACGATCGCTCTGCCGGAAATGCGGTTGACAAGAGTACAACTCGAAGATTCTCTCCAATGGATGGCTTTTTTGGGAATGATTCGACTGGATAATCCAGAAAAGCCTTCCACGTTTTTCCTGACCCGCGATGGAATCGATACCTTCTGCCGTTGCGATCTGTCTGGAATCGAGCCTCCGCCGAACGATTTGTGTGTGCTTCAGCCCAACTTCGATCTATTGGTTCCACCGGGGGTCGGCTATTCGGAATTGTGGAAATTGGAGCATCTGGCGGAATTCAGGCGCCGCGATGTGTTCACGGAATACCATATTTCGCAGCATAGTATTCTATTCGGTATGCGGCGCGGTTGGACGCAGGAGGAAACGATTTCGTTCTTTCACCGACTGACCGGCGATAAGTTTTCGGGGAATGTGGAATACAGCCTCGAAGAATGGTGCCGGAAATATGGCCAGATTACCCTGCGCCGGACGGTGCTGGTTGAATGTGCTACTCCCGAACTGGCCGAGGAAATGACTCACATCCCGGAAATAAATGGTATGCTGGAGAAGCGTCTCTCAGATCGCTGTTACGCTGTGGCCGAATCCAACGCGCGCCCGTTGCTTAAAATTTTGCGCGAACGAGGATACGAACCCTCCGCCGCCAAACGGCTGAGCGGAGACGAGTAAGGTAATAAAGACAATTCCACGAGGTGAAAGGATGGATAAACGGATTTTCTCCGGCCTGGTATTTCTTATCGCGATGCTGGCGTACGGTTGCGGACAAAGTAACCGATATGCGGAATTGCCGACGCGGAGAGGCGAAATTACGCCTTCTGGTGTCAAACTGGGTGGAGTATTGCGTCTCAACGAAGAAGCCGCTCCCCGAAGTCTCGATCCCGTGCTTATTAGCGAGGATGCCGGGCATCATGTCGGCGATCAGATTTACGAATCTCTTTTGGAATTTGACGATCGCCTGAATCTGATTCCGGGTTTGGCCGAACGATATGAAATTTCGGAAGACGGAAAAGTCTACACGTTTTATTTGCGCAAGGGCGTAGTCTTTCACGATAATCCCTGTTTTCCCAGCGGCAAAGGCCGCGAGATGCTAGCCAGCGATGTGAAATACACCTTTTCGCGCGTTCTTCATCCCGACAGCCGCTCCACCGGAGTATGGTTGTTCGAAGACACCGTAGAAGGGGCGCGGGATTATCTGAACGGAAAGGCGGAAGAAGTTACCGGTTTTCAGGTATTGGACGATTATACATTTCAGGTGCGGTTGGTGCGTCCGTTTTCTCCGTTTAAATACCGGTTGGCCATGGCGTATTGTTTTATCCACCCCCGGGAAGCCGTCGATTATTATGGAGCGGAATTTTTCCAGAATCCCGTCGGAACCGGCCCGTTTCAATTCGTCTATTGGAAACCCAACCAGGAAATTCTGCTGAAGCGCAATCCTCATTACTGGATGCGAGATCGGGACGGCATTCAGTTGCCCTATCTGGATGGCGTTAGTTTCGGCCAGATCCCCGATTTCAAAGTATCGTTCATCGAATTGGATATGGGCAATCTCGATTCCATTCGGGATATTCACGATGAATTGTGGACGAAAGTTTTTGATGAAAACAGGCAACCCCGGCCTGGGTATGAAAAATATCAGGTTCAATCGTTGCCTTTATGGGTGACGCAGTATTACGGCTTCAATCTGACCAAGCCGCCATTCCAGAACAATCTTAAACTGCGCCAGGCCATGAATTACGCCCTTGACCGGGAAGCGATTATCAAATACGTCCTCAACGGGCGGGGAAAGCCTGCCCGGGGTATCGTTCCCGAAGGCATGCCCGGTTATCACGGCCTGGTGGGCGGCTATCCATACGATCCGGAACTTGCGCGGCGCCTGCTCGCCGAAGCCGGGTATCCCAACGGGGAGGGACTCGAAGAGATCACGCTGCAACTCAACAGCGGCGGCACGATCAACGAAACCATCGCCGAAGCCGTTCAGGATCAGCTGGGCAAGATCGGCGTCAAGGTTCGTCTCCAGATCGTGGAATGGGCGCAGCATCTTCAGAGCATAGACGATGGTCAGCCGGCGTTTTACCGGCTGGGTTGGGTAGCCGATTATCCCGATCCGGAAAATTTCCTGTCGCTATTATGGAGCCGGAATTTCTCTCCCAACGGCCCGAATTACTCGCGCTACTCCAATTCCGAATACGACCGGTTGTTTGAAGAGGCGCTGACGGTAACGGACTCGGAACGCCGGATGGGACTGTACCAGCAGGCCGAACGTATCGCCGTCGAGGAAGCGCCGTGGCTGTTTTTATATTACACGGTACGCTACCGTCTTTTGCAACCCTACGTCCGGAATCTGGTTTTCAATCCCCAGGAACTGGTCTTCTGCACGCATGTCTGGTTAGATACACGGCCGGGAGAAGATGTGGAAAAAGCGGATTAAAGCGGATTTATGCGGTTAGACTACTCATTGCGGTTGGAATCAAGGAGTGAACCCGATTCGACATGAACGATCGATCCGGTTGGAAATCCTTTTACCGCCGGCACTATGGGGGACACTGGCAACAGTTTTCTCAAACGCTGGCAGAACAGCCCTATCACCTTCGCTACCAGGAAACCTGTCTCGCGCCGGTCTGGGAAATTCGGGGACGGATTCTGGAAGTAGGCTCGGGACGGGGCGATTTATTAGAGCGCGTACCCGGATCGAATGGCGATTTGTATGGATGCGACCTGTCCGAAGGTAATATCGCGGGCTGTGCGGGACGGTTCCGCGAGGCGCAACGGGAGGTGTTTCTTTGCCACGCCGATGCCGAATCTCTTCCTTATCAAAGCGATTCTTTCGACGCCGTCTACTCGCTGAGCGTTCTCTGGTACGTGCCCGATTACCGGCCGGTCATTCGAGAAATGTTTCGCGTCGCCAAGCCGGGCGGGCTGGTGCTTTTCGATATGTATAACGCCTGGCATATCACGTCACTCTCCAATCATATATGGCGGATATTCTGCCGGGCGATGGGACGTGAACTGGGACGCACGACATTAGCGACGGTGTCCAGCCTGAAAGCCGTAGTCGATCCCCTGTCTACGGATTATCATATGTACGGCAATTATCTGCTCTTGCCTGCCGGTTTGCCGGTTTTGAAAGAATCGGGCAACCTGTGCCGTTTCGTCCCCGCATTGGCCTATGCCATGAATGAGGGATCGCTACGCTGTTTTGCACATAAGTTATTGATCGTGGCTCGAAAACGCGATTTGAATCCATCCCTGGGTATGGAAAAATGACTTGCCGGGTTCTTCTCGTCACAACCGATTCCACAATTTGCGGTACGGAGAGTATGATTCTCTCTTTTCTCCGGCACATAAACCGGGATAAGTATATTCCCAAACTGGTTACCTTGATGGGGCCGGGGGATTTGATCGAGGCGGCGGCGGAATTAAGCGTGGAGGGTTATAATCTCCAACTTACACGGCGGCAATTGTTATTCGGGTTTTCTCGATTTCGGAGTATTGTGGCCGATTTTCAACCGCATGTGATTCATTCCTTTCTTTTTCATTCCAATTTGTTTGCTCGTGCGGTGCGTTTTTTTCAGCGTGACTTACCGGTAATTTCTGGAATTCGTACTGTTTACACGGTCAAAGATTATGGGCGTGTGTATGGGTGGCTGGAACGTAGGACTCATTTCCTGGATACGTTTTATGTGGCCAATTCCCAGCGGGGTTTGCAGAGCGTCATCGACGAAATGCGCCTGGGTAAAGAGAAACTGATTGCAATTCATAACGGATTGGAATTAATCGAACCGGATGAATCGGCTGAAAGTATCCGGGAATCCGTTCTTTTTGAATTTAACTTCGATCGGTCTGTCTGCGTGGTGGGAATCGTGGCTCAATTACGTCCCCCCAAACGACACGACCTGCTGATTCATGCCGTGGCGCGTCTTAAAGACCGGTTTCCCGGACTCCGGTTGTTGATCGTAGGGCAGGGTGAAATGGAGACGGAATTGAAAGCGCTGGCAGTCAGTAAGGGCGTCGAGAAGAATGTACTCTTCACAGGTTACCGCACCGATGTCTCTCGATTGCTTCGC
>CAZFOX010000370.1:0-5758 GCA_964520565.1 uncultured bacterium
GGATAGAATAAAGCGTTCTTCTATTCAATTCCCGAGTCCGGCTTATGCAATTTTCGAACTGCCTTTCCCGTTTCCGCGATACCTGGGTACTTTTGATCCTGATTCCCCTGTTGGTATACGCCAACTCTCTGTCCGGCGAATTTGTGTACGACGACAAAGAAATCACGGTGGAAAACAATCCCGCCTTGACGGGGGAGGTCTCGATTGGGGAAATCCTGCAATGGGACCGCCCCCTGCGAGAATTCACGTATATGTTCGATCACGCGATCTGGGGATGGTATCCGTTGGGATATCATTTGCAGAACCTTGTTTGGCATATTGCGAACGTTCTTCTCTTCTATGCTTTACTGATCCGGTTGGGGATCGCTTCGACACTCGCATTTTGGAGCGCCCTGATTTTTTCCATTCATCCCATCGGTTGCGAATCGGTCGCCTGGATATCCGGACGCAAAGAATTGCTTTGCTTATTCTTTGAGCTCTGCGCCTGCCTTTTCTTCCTAAGCGCCTATCGTCAAAACCGGTTGATTTCAGGAGCGTTTCTGGGTTGCCTGGCGAGTTGCGCGCTGGCCTTGCTCTCCAAACAAGTCGCCGCCATTCTGCCCTTTTTAATAGCGGCGTGTATCTGGTTCTATCATAAAAAGAACGCCGAGTTGTTTATCTTCAGAAAATTTTTGCGTTTTCTTGCTGTACCCTGTTTGGTGACCGCTGGTTTTGTACTCTTTCAGTTTTCCATTCTCGAGCAACTGCGCTTCACTCAAGAAGAGGGTGTTTTTTACGATCCCGCCGCCCGCGATGTTTCTTACACTTTTCTTTCCGCGATCCTGACTCCCTTCGCCACATTTCTAAGAGCCATCGGACTTTACGTGTGGCCAATGAATCTTTCTGTTGAATACTCTTTTTCTCCGGTCACGCATCTTTTCGATCCAAGATGGATCGCGGGTCTGTTTTTACTATTTGTTTTTATTGGATTTGCGGTTAAGTGGATCAATCAGCGTCCCGCTTTTGCCTTTGGCGCGGCCTGGTTTCTCGCCGCCTGGGCTCCCGTTTCGGGAGCCGTACCGGTTGCGTACTTAATAGCCGATCGTTACCTCTATATTCCCTGCCTGGGATTTTGCCTAGCGGCAACCGTTACCTTTCATCCATTCATTAAGAAATTCGAAAATAAAATCCCTTATCTGTCTCTTTCTTTCGGGATAGCGATCTGCCTGCTGTTATCGATCCGTACCCTAATCCGTAACGCCGATTGGCGAGACGAACTCTCGCTTTGGACATCCGCAGCCCAGTCACAGCCCCTGAATCCAAAAATCCATGCCGCGTTGGCATCCGCTTATGCCGATCGGGGGGAGACAGACCGCGCTTTTCAGGCATGGAATCGCTCACTGGAACTCGATCCCAATCAACCTCGCGTATGGGTAAACCGGGGAAATATGGAAAAACGGCGCGGAAACGCGAAAGAAGCCGAAGACTGTTACCGTAAAGCGCTGGAACTATTTCCTACCTATGGAGCGGCACATTTTAATCTGGCTTTGCTTTTAGAACAGCAGCACCGGCTTGATGAGGCGTTGTTACATTTTCAACGGGCCGCCGAACATCTCTATCACCGTGTGAACGCCGAGCAACGCCAGGGATTGGCGCACTATCACATCGCCCGATTATTCTATGTCCGGCAGGAATTGCAGACCGCCGCCTTTCATCTCTCCCGTGCCGAAAAATTAGCCCCTGCTTACGCGCCGATCCATTTGCTGAAAGGTTTGTTAGAGTCTGGCGATCCACTCATCGCCCGGAAGGCTTTTGAAGAGGCCATTCGGCTCGATCCCAGCTATGCGGAAGCCTATTTCAACCTGGGCGTTTTGGAGTGGCAATCCGGGGATAAAACCGCGGCGGAGAAACAGTGGGAAAAAGCGGCCGTTTTAGATCCTTCCCTGGAACCACGGATCAAATCCTTAAAAAAGAATTAATAAAGAAATTTATTTTGAAATCAAAAACCTCTTTTTGTGATATATCAATAAGACAGGTTTATTATTCCATTCATTCTGGCTCTTACATACCAGAACACTGCCGACGAGAGATATATTATCTAAGTTAAAAGAATAAGGTATTTAAGGAGGATTCGTTCATGCAGCAACGTTTGAAAACCACACTCGTTCTTACGATCGTATCGCTTATCGCAAGCTCCGCTTACGCGCAACCGCTACTTACCTTTCCCTTCACCCAAAAATCCCTGGAAAACGGCGATTTCTTCGAGGTTCCCGTCTCTGAATATACAACGCCCGATCTTTCCGCCGTTCTGTTCCCAGCGGGAGAAACCTTCCAGGAGGGCTACCGGGTTGAACTGCAACCGGGCGAAGCGGTGATGCTCGCTCCGAAAACAATGGTGGAAGCAAAGGATAAACCGGTTGTCGTAACCCTGGAATACTCGATTTTCAGCTCCGACCAACCCATTCCTCAGATCGCTGTGGTCGGCCTGAACGCTCCCGGTGGTATCCCGGATGGCCAGTTGGGATATTTCTATACGAACAAATCGCAATCTTCCCTGGCCGTACAGCGATTGCATCTGGTTTACGCACCCCCGGCAGGCGTTTTTCTGCCCGCCGTTCAGATTTCTCTCGATCCCCAGATGGAAAAGGCCAGCACGGTTGCGCTTTACTCGCTTTCCATCTATTCGTTCGAACCAACCGATGCGGAAGAGACCAACAATTTTACGTTCTCCGAAATCATCGATCCCTTAACAACTAATGTGAACAACAATAAGGGAACCGTATTCCAGGATCCGCAGGCACAGAACATCGCTCTAACCGCTCCGGGCAATGGCGAAGCGGCGAATTTCTGCCTGATGCCTTCAGGGCCACTCGACAACACGCTGCGCGTCGCTTCGTTCGAGGCTTCCCGGATTTCGGGCGAGGACGGGATGACGGCGATTATCATGGAACACGCCGGGCAGAATCTGGGGCTGTTTGTGAACAACACATCCGTTCCACTCGCGCCCCAAAATGCCCGCCTTTCGGTGGGGGGAAATTATAAAACTTATCGCTCCCCGACTTATCTGTACGTCCAAAACGGCGGCGGGAAGAACGCGTCCACAGTCGCGGTCGATAACATCACCGTCACCACTTATTCCATGAAATCCGCGGCAGGCCTGACCGATCCAGCCAGCGGCGATACGCTTCCCGAATCGCTGTCGGCAGCGATGATTCTTTCCAAAACGCTATATAGCGGCAGTAAGAATTCGGTTTCCATCAATACGTTTGATACGAACACGCATCGGCCGGTTTCTCTGCCCTATCAACTGGTTCTCAGCAATCAGGATCAGACCATTCCCCTGGTAAGCGGCTTCACCAACAGCCAGGGTTTCTCGTCGCAAACGTTTTCGCTGCCGAATCTGAACAGCGGCACCTGGAATGTTCAGTTCCTGAGCGGCGATCAGGGAATATTGAAGGGCGAAATTGCCGTCAAAAACAGCGCCGTCCTTCTGATCAACACCGACAAGCCGATTTATAAACCGGGCCAGACCATACAAGGCCGCGTTCTTCTCCTCAATAACGCATTACAACCGCTGACCGGGAATATCGAGCTGACCATCGCCGATGCCAAGGGTATTAAAATCCATAAGGAAAACCTGATCGCCAACGAGTATGGCGTTGCTTCGTTCGAACTTCCGCTGGCCAATGAGCTCAATTTCGGAACCTGGAAAATCACCGCCCGTTCCGGCAGCGAAAACCAGACCGAGCTGGATGTGGAAGTCGATAAATACGTGCTTCCCGCCTTTGAAGTGAAGATCAATCCCGTCAAAGACTGGTTTTTGGTGGACGAACGGATCACAGGAACCATCGACAGCCGTTATTTCTTCGGCAAGCCGGTTCAGGGAACGGTCCACATCCAGGCGTTGAAATACGTGGGCGCCTGGGAAGAATACGCCACCGCCGATGGCCGATTGGAGAACGGCGTATTTGCCTTCGATCTACCGCCGGTTGTCTATATCGCCGGAACGCAGGGCGAAGAGGGCGCGGGAACCCTGCAGATTAAAGTCGCCGTAACAGACGATACCGGTAAGGAAGAATCCACCGATGCGCTTTTCCGGATCGTCCAGGCGGGCGTTACCTTGAAGCTCCTCCCCGAATCGCCGGTTGCCAAGCCGGGACTCAACCAGGAACTCCTCATTGTGACCGAAACGCCCGGTGGCGCGCCGCTTTCGTTACCCGTCAAACTGGAAATCAGTTTTTCCGGCGAGGCGGGTACGGAGTTGGGCGTTCTTAACGATTCCGTCGAGACCAAGAATGGGCTGGCCCTGTTTCGCTATGACGTCCCCGAAAAAACGCAGATTGCGGTGATCGGCGCAACCACCCAACTGGATGGAAAAACCGAGGAAGAAAGCCTCATCCAGTATGCGGTCTATTCGCCGGGATCGTATTATATCCACCTGCGGCCGCGTAATGAGGGGATTCTGAAGCCCGGCGACGAGGCGGTATTCGATCTCCTCGCCACCAATCCGGGAACGCTTTACTACGACGTCTATGGAAACGGGCGCACCCTATTCTCCAATGCCACGGAAGGGAAAGAAATCCGGTTCACCGTCACCCCGGAGATGAGCCCCTCCGCTAAGGTCGTGGCGTATATGATTCAACCCAACAATGAAATTTCCGCCGACGCGTTGCCTTTCGATGTAGAGCTGACTCCTTCCACTTCACTGGAGGCTTCCTTCAGCGCTGAGGAAGTCAAACCGGGCGATCCCGTCTCGTTGACGATCCAGAGCGAAGGGAAGGCGATGGTCGGGCTGGCGTTGGTCGATGAATCCGTTTTTGCGCTGGCCGAGGGACGCATGAACCTGCGCAATGTCTTCGCCGAGCTGGAGCGGATTTTCATGGAACCACAGGCGGAAGTGCATACCAATCCCGAAAGCCCCTGGGTTAATCCAACCATCACCGGGGGGAAAGGCGCGGAGGATATATTCCGAGACAACAATCTTCTGGTATTCACCACGGAAAATATCACCGTTCCCAAAGCGAAAGAGATCGATCTCTGGAGTTTATGGGGCGATCCCCGCATTCGTAAAAACCTTAATCTCCCACCGTTTTTTGACGTGCTGGAAGATGGCGGTGTTCCCACCGGGGGGGAAGCACAAACTTCTTCGTATCAGGAACCCTCCCGTGTGCGTACATTCTTCCCCGAGACCTGGCTGTGGCAGCCTGAATTGCTGACCGACGACAGCGGACAGGCGATTCTCGACCTGACCGCACCCGACAGCATCACCACCTGGAAACTCCAGGCTGTCTCGACCTCCAATGCGGGTCTGGGGATTACCAGCGGCTCGTTGCGCGTATTTAAGGATTTCTTTGCCGAACCCGATCTGCCTTACGCCGTGATTCGCGGAGATGAATTCCCCCTGCGGGTACGGATATTCAATTACATCGACGACGAGCAGACCATTCGCGTGACGCTGCAGAATCCCGAGGATTTGGGATTGCAGGGCGACGCGGTTCAGGAAGTGAAAATCCCCGGACAGAGTGCCGGATCGGTCAGTTTCACATTGAATCCCAAAAAGGTAGGGTATTTCCCGGTATCGTTAGTAGCGCAATCGTCACAACGCGCCGACGCCATCCGGAAGGACCTGCGTGTCGATCCGGAAGGGATTCGACAGGAGCAGGTATTCAACGGCGTTCTGAAGGGCGCTACGGAAATCGCCGTCGATCTCACTTTCCCCGAACCGCTGGTACGCGAAAAGCCGCTACCCGTGGAGGGCGGCGATATCCTTCCCGGCGAA
>CAZFOX010000371.1:0-5757 GCA_964520565.1 uncultured bacterium
AGCTTCCAAAGCGGGCGTACAGATCGATCTGATCGTACGCGGTTTTTCCTGCATTCGGCCCGGGCTTCCCGGGGTCAGCGACAATATACGCGTCTGCAGTATCATCGGTAGATTTCTGGAACACGCCCGGATTTTCTATTTCCATAATAATGGCAAAGAAGACTACTACATCGGCTCGGCCGACTGGATGAGCCGCAACCTGGATTTCCGCGTGGAAGCCATCACTCCGATTGAGGATACGTCTCTCAAGGCGGAATTGAAGGCGATTCTAGAAATCATGCTGACGGATAACCGCAAGGCCTGGGACCAGCAGAGCGATGGCACGTACGTACAGCGCCATCCCAAGGATGCCAAAGACGAACGCAACAGCCACGATTTATTGATGCAACGGGCGTTGTACCGGTAAACCGGATTCATTGAGTGACGAGAGCGATACCCTCGGTATTCATGGATCGATTCCAGAGCAATAAGATTGAATAACCTCCGCCAGCGCTTCCCCCATGCGCCGATGTCCTTCGGCGTTGTAATGGCATTCGTCGATGAAGAATCCCCGAAAGATGTCTTCCGCATCGCCCGGATCTTCGTTCGTTCCCACCATGGCCTGGCGTGCGTCGGCTAACGGAACGTTCTCTTTTTGAGCGATTTCCTCGAATATCGAAAAGTACACTGCCTCGCTGCGCAATACGCTTTCGCCGAAAATCGATCCAAGGGGTTGATGGTTGGCGTATTCCTTTCGTGCCTTTTCTTCCTCGCCCAGTGCCCGGTACGCGTTCCCCAAAACCCACCGGCTCATCGAATAAGCACGGTCGGGGATGGTGTTGAGCGCTTCTTCAATCGTCTCCACCGTCTCCGGATAATCGCCCGCCCGGTAAAGAGCATCCGCTCGTTCGACCAGACTGAACGCGGTAGGATCCTGATAGATTCGCAGAAAAACCGGTTGAATGCCATTCTCGCGGCAGAGGGCGATCGTGGCTGCGAGTTCACGGCGAAAGGTATCTTCTGGCACGCGGACTTCGACTCGATCCAGAGGGGGAGGGTTTTGTTTGAGAATCTCCAATTTCTGCTTTCCTACTTCATACATCAACGCAAACATCGTGTTGCTCCATTGCACGATATCTACCACCCGGCGGATTCGGGCAATCCAGGCGAGCGAGGAATCGCCATCCACTGCCCGGACGACGAGATAACGGCGATCGTTGTATCCCGGCGCAATCACCACAGCGTTGGGTTTATAGGGCAACATCTGAATCAGGCGGGCGCGGCACTGCACGGCGGAGAAACCGTGTACGCCCGCGTTGATCGTTTCCGCGTCGATCCCCTGTTTCCGCAATGTTTCTTGAAGGACATAAGCGAATGTTTTTTCATCCTCAACGCCGAAACCAAAAGTACGCGAATCTCCAAGAGTAACAATACGAAAATTACGCTTCGATTGCAGGGGATACTCTTCCCCGCCGCGGAATCCGGCGGAGTTAGTATGAACGCTCGTTCCCCAGGCCGTCCCTTGATAAGACGATTTCAAAGCCCATAACGTCTCTGTATCCCACCGGAAAGCGCGGAAATTGGTATCACGTTGCGCCGAATACTTCGCGCCGAAGTGAATATCGGCGGCGATGAAGCCGAGCAGGACGATTATGAATACGAGCCGCTTTTTCTGTTGTCGCGTCTGAGGAAGAAAAGCCATACGACGGGGCTCCAGGATTAAGAGATCGACCGGCGGCTCACCCGGAGGTTCGCCCTCCCGAGTATAGATGGAATTACTCTATCCCGGAATTCCAGTACGAGCCTGTCCCGGAATCCGGGATAAAAAAACACGCTTTTCCGTGATAGCATTGGCTACAAAATCAGTCTATTCTACCTCACTTAACTCTCGAATCTCCATCCGCTTTCAATGGAGCGAACACATTCTCGATTAAGGCAGGTATCGATAATGTTTGTCCACCCCTATCGGCGATATACGATCGGCATCCTACCCATTCTCATACTCGTTTTCACGACCGGCGAATCGATTGTTTGGGGTGGAGAAACCCCCAAAAATTGCAATCCAATACCCTATAACGATGTTAGACCGATTCAAATGAAAACAGTCCGGCATTATGGGGGAAGGTCTCCCCTATTATTGTTTCTCTCCATCCGGTTTGGACTGAATTTTTTCATCCAGTTCGGCGATATGCAATTCCAGGCGAAGGATGTGTTCCTTCAATTCCAATCCGGTTTTTTCAATCATGCGGTGCAGGGTAGCCATTACCAGAATAAAGAGGGTTGGATAGATAAAGAGAATCTTCAATGCGCCTTCAGCTGGATTTGGATTACAAGCGCCGGCAAGTATAAAGAGAAAAACAATCAAACCGCCAAGAGTCCATAGAACGGTAATTTCCACTTGTCGATCGATTTTGATATAAACTTTTCCTAGATAGAGAGTCAACGCACCATGAATCATGCAAGCCAGACCTAATAGAGTTAATAAGATCAGGAAGCAAAGAAGGAAGAATGAAGAATGGCCTATCGCTATTATGGCAGCTCCGGCGATCAATCCCCCTATGATCGTCAAAAAACCGATCAGGATTTCTGCATATAATTCAATTTTCATTGACTGGGTTAATTCTTTTTCGAGCATGGCTTTGATCTCCTTTTGGTATTTTTCCTTCAAGGATGGCGTTTCGGTTTCGAGCGTCAGTAATTGTTCTCGCAAATTCGGATCAATCATGGCGCTCTCCTTTCGAATCAAAGGTGCTGTCTTCACAAGTCAACTTTGTTTTCAACGCGGATTTCGCATAATGCAGCCGGGATTTTACGGTTCCCACGGGAGCGTCGGCGATACAGGCGATTTCTTCCAGTGAAAAATCTTCGAGAAAGTGCAGAACGATGGCTTCGCGTTGCAACACTGGCAGCGATTGGATGGCCTGGTGCAATTCAATCGCCTCCACGGGATGATGATCGAATTCAATAGGTTCTTGATCCATTTCCCGTTCAATTTCTTCCTCATTGAGTGCGATGAGCCGCTGCGTTTTTCGCAAATGGCTGATCGCACAGTTGCGAGCGATCTTGTAAAGCCAGGCGGATAAAGCGCGGGCGTCTCGGATATTTCGCAATCCCTTCATGACCTGCATCCATACATTCTGCAAGATATCCCACGCGTCCTCCTCATTCGGTGCCAACCGGCGAATGTAATAAAATAAGGGACGCTCCCATTTCTCGATCAATTCCGTCAAAGCCGTTTCGTCTCCGCGCCGATGGCGGGTGACGAGCAGTTCCAGAACGATTTCTCTTTGGCTTCGGTTCACAATCTCGCTCTCCACCCATAAAGACGCAGTCGGCACCCAAAAGGTTCAAAAAGACAAAAATACTTGATAGTTCATCAATTTTATCCCGAGATCATCTTGATTGCCCTACGCATTAACGCCATAGTCGAAAACAAAGGAGGGAAGATTATGGCCGATCTCTCGATGAAAGATTATATAGTTGTTGTCCAATGCGATATCGTAATGGAACGCTGTCCGGGATATTTCTGCGAACGGGCATTCCACGAACGCACTGGAGGTTTCGCGCCGTATGCGAATGACAAGCCGATTCGATATCTGAATTTGACCTGCGGCGGTTGCTGCGGCCGGGCGCTGCACCGGAAGCTGGCGTATTTACTCTCCAAGATCAAGCAATGGGAAAAGATTGAAAAAGATCGGATTATCGTTCAATTCTCGAGTTGTATCGCCAAGGAAAGCCATCATGGATTGCCTTGCCCCCATTTCGACTACTTAAAAGATCAGGTGAACAAGATGGGATTGGATTTTGCCGAAGACACACACATCAGCCAACGGGCGGAAGAACGCCGCCAGGCAGGGATCTATCAATCGTAAATTAATCCTGGAAGTACGCCTGCGCCGTGGCCGCGCCGATTCCGTGATTGGCTCCGGTAACCAGAACCACTCTGTTTTCAAGGTGGGAATCGATCATACCGGCTTTCTCCTCGGATTTTTGATTTTCTCATAATGAGGTTAATATACTACTTATATCGTACATAAAACACCGCTGCAATGGTTGGATCAATGGATTAATCAACATCCAGAAAATCGGGGAGAATCTGCATGCCGTGACATATTAACAGAATATAGATTGTCTGCCTGTCGAGTTGATAGACAATACGATAATTCTGATAGATCAATTCCCGAATAAAAGGTTTCTGTAATTCAGGTACGATCCTCCCCATACGCGGAAAATCACGCAAAGATTCAATTTTCTGAAGAATGGATTGGGCAAAACGGCTGGCATAATAAGAAGAATCTATCGCAATATGCTCAATGAGGGTTTCTAAACTGTCTATCCCCCGCTCTGTCCAGAGTATCCTTTCTACTGAATCCATTTGGACATTCTCGCTCTGGCTTCGTCATGCGATATTGTTTTCCCTTCCTCAACTTGTTTTTGACTTTTTTCCACCGATTGCATGAAGAAAATCTTTGCCATAATATCGTCGTATTCAACATCGTCGGGCATGGTCTGGATCAATTCGATGATTTCCTGTTTTCTATTCGGCATTCTCTTTCCCTCGTTTTTTTCTCTATTATATCATAAAGTTTATCATAAGGTGTATTCCCCATGTCTATCCACCGATTCATAGAGCATCGGTTGCTCTCGTTGGCTTTTCTTGTATCGCTATTGGCCTTCTTCTGGCCGCCGGGTTTCACCTGGATGAAGCCTCATATCCCCCTCCTGCTGGGAATCATCATGTTCTGCATGGGGACATCTCTGGAAACGGCCGATTTTAAGCGGGTTCTCCAACAACCCCGATTGTTATTGGTGGGTATGGCGGCACAATTCGGCGTAATGCCTCTCCTCGGATTTCTGATCGCCAGGGCGCTGGGACTCGGTACGGAGTTGACCGCGGGAGTAATTTTGCTGGGCGCGTGTCCGGGGGGAACCGCTTCCAACGTGATCGCCTATCTGGCGCGCGCCAACGTAGAACTCTCGGTTTCGTTGACGCTGGCCTCCACGCTCCTCGCTCCCCTGTTAACACCGTGGTTGACCTGGTTGTACGCGCATGCCGAGGTGAATGTCAACGTTGCCGCTCTCATGGCCGATGTCGTGCGAATCGTCCTGGTTCCATTATTGGGAGGATTGGCGGTTCGGTTGTTCTTCCGGCGTTGGATTCAGCCTTGGACGATATACATGCCTTCCCTGTCGGCCGTAGTTATTCTGGCGGTCATCGGTTGTGTGGTGTCGCTCAACACCGATACAATTCGCAACGCATCGGCCATCGTCGCGGCGGCCGTAATTCTGCATAACGGAGGCGGACTTCTTCTGGGGTATGGGCTTGCCGCGTGGCTGACGCGGGACGAGGCCGTACGACGGACTGTTTCTATCGAAGTCGGTATGCAAAATTCCGGGCTGGCGGTGGCGCTGGCACTGAACAGTGCCGGTTTCGGACCGCTGGCGGCTCTGCCCGCCGCCCTTTTCAGCGTGTGGCATAACATCACCGGAACCACCCTGGCGGCATGGTGGGCGGGCAATAAATCAGAGTCATAAGAATACACGAAGAGTCCTATGACCTCTGGATTGTTATTTTTATTTCAAAAGCGGATATCCGGTTTTCATATTGTATGGTAAATTACCCTCTATAATGGAAAACGGGAATCAATGAAGGATTTGGGGAATGTGCGATGGATTCACAAAATCGGACACCCGGCGATCAATTAATCGAGTCGGTTATTCAAGATTACTTGCGGCGGAATCCCGGCATGCAGCGCGAGGATATTCTCGTGCAAACCG
>CAZFOX010000372.1:0-5756 GCA_964520565.1 uncultured bacterium
TCTACCCCCCTCGCCTTCCTCCACTTATGGCATTTTCATCCTTGGAACATCCGTTAAAAACAAAAATTCCTCTTCCATCGGGTAAACTGTTGCAAAGGAAAAAAATATTCTTCTCGATGAACTAATAAATTAGTTTATCCCCTATCTCTCTATTGTCTGATTTTTTAATACTACCCTAAAGAAAGATATATCCCTGAATCCAAATCAAAAAAATTAATCGACTTACCGCATTGAGAAGGTATATTAATTGGATATGAGCTGTCAATCAAATCGGTTTTTTTTAAGAAAAAAACCCCTTCCCGGTACGAGAAGGGGTTTTATCGGGCCATTATGAGGATGCTCGGCTAATATAACATCCAGGAATTCACTGAGGTCGGTTCTGTGCCCAATGTGGGAATATCGGCGCGCCAATTGGTCGGATCGCTGCCCGGACGGTCGGGATCGAGACGCTGAAGCGATTTACCGGTTCCCGATGCTTCCTGAGTCCAGGGAGACTGAGTGAAATAGATCGCTTCGTCCACTATGCCCCAGATTGTTTCCTGTGTGGAAGTGTCCACTCCTTTAGGTTTTTCCAAGGCCAGGCGTTCACCTTGATTCGATAACTTGCCGGTATAAGGACCGAGGATTCGAACCTCCGTTCCACTTAATCCATACCGGGTTTTAAAGGCTGTTAATTTTCCTACGTCCGAGGGATCGAATCCCACGATGATAAGCCTTTCTTTTGCAGACAACTGCAGATTAGGCGGAAATTCGAATTGTACACCACCATCGAGATGAAAGACGCCGTCCGTATTGTAAAATTCACGAGTTTCGTTCGAGGCATTCGCAATTTCAATATACTCATAGGTTATGTTGTCTCCCGTATCGGCGGCATCGGGTTGCACCATAATTTCATCGATCGTCAGAGTTCCTTTGGCAGGATCATTGGCGGTTCCACGGGTTGTTGTTTTGGTGGCGACAAAGAAAGGTGAACTTTCTGAAAACCGGCCATAGGCGCGATCCGAATCCTGTGCCTTAAAAGATACGGCGTCAACAACGCGGTCTATCCCCGATTGACCGGGCAAGTACGAGAGGAACAAAGATTCGCCGTCTTTACTGAGGGCAAATCCACTGCCATCTGGATTGTTATAATCGTTTTCTTCATCAAACGTCAACCAATTTCCTGCCGGTATCTCCAACGAGGGTAGGGGCCATTTGGCGAGATTGTCAGAATCATCGCTCAAGAACCAACCTCCCAGATGAATAGGGGAATTGGAAGTATTAAAGAGTTCAATCCAATCCGTCTCCCCGGATTTGGCATTGGCCGTTAGTTCGTTCAGAATCACGGATGGGCCGGGTTCTGGATCGGCTTTTCCAGGCGATCCACCAATCGCGAAACTCATTCGCCAATTGCGGCCGTAGTTCAGAGAACCGGAGATTTGAGAATCGATGGCGGTGAGGACTGGAACCAGGGAATGTCCTGCCCCATCGGCGGCCGTTGGCCAGCCCCGGCCATCATTGTAGGAGAAGGAAATGATATCTACACCGGTTTGCAAGACCGTGAGATCGATTTGTTCCCCGGTATTGGCCAGTTTACCGGAATAAGGGCCAACCAGAGGGGTTGTATTACTCAAACCGTAATGAGACCGAAATGCTGCCTGTTCGGCAGCGGTTGTGGAAGGAACCACCAGTAAATACCCATCGGCTGGAATCTGGATTCCATTGGGGATTACCACTTGAATGCCATTGGTGAAACCTACTCCTCCCAGAGAGAGCGGCGAAGTGGGATGCGTGTTATGCAATTCGATAAATTCAAATTCCTCCCCGGCGGGTGGATTAAACATCAGTTCGGTAATACGCAGATTTTCCTGAACCGTTGCGACGCTGGCGGGGGCGGATTCGACTAGAAAAGAGGCTTCATTGAGAGCGCTCCATTGCCCATCGATTAAGGATCGAGCCTTGACGGTCATATTTCCGGATACTTGAAGAGTTCCTTCGTAAGCAAGGGCGGACTTTGTGTTGATCTCTCCACCCGGCAGACGCGGATCGGAACCGTCGACCGTATAATAGATGGGAACATGGCGTGGAGTATCGTCCGGTGCGGGTGTTTGCAGGTTGAGAGTCATGCCGAATACGAAGTCGGAACTCGAGGCATTCACTTGATGGACTTCTACGGCAATGACGTTTTTCCCTTTTTTCAACAACGATGCCGGAAGAGTAAAAGGCCCCTCAAAGACGGCGTCGGATACTGTCCGATTGGCAAAGACTGTCGAATCGACAGACCCTTCGGGCATGCCGATACGGAATAGTTCCTGTCCATTGAGGTAGCAGATCATTCCATCATCTACAAACGGAGATAGTTGCAATGTGGCTTTTGACAAATCCGAAGAATCGGCAACGTCGAAGGTGGATCGGAAATAATATGTGATCTTCCCAATGGTAAGGGGCGTATTTTTAGGAGCGGCGAGGGCCGCGTTTTCCACATACAAAAGCGCTTTGCCGGAAGGCCAGTTAGAATCGTTATATTCCGTGCCGATCCAGCCGGATCCCGATATCGTGCCGGTTTGATCGTATTTCCAGGTATGATCGATTTTTATGAGAGATGTCGTCACTATATCCTGGTGGATGTTTTCCTGAAGCGCCATGCTCAGTTCCGAACCGTATTGGACCAGTCCGCTTTGTCGGCTGAATTCGGGCGCCGGAACCGATGGGTAAAAACCGGATTTGCGTAGCTGATCCAAAACGATACTCGTGCGAACGGGCAGGTAGGTGGTGAGAATCCGGTTGATTTCCGGGAGCCAGTTGTCGTCGCGGGTTTTCGGCCTGCTGCTTTGAACGTCGCCCCATCGGGCGGATTCACCGACAATGGCGCGATCCATTTGTTTGGCCAGGCCGGAATAAATAGCGATTGTGGATTCTGGCGTAAGACCTCCTCCGTTGAAGAAATGCTTTTGAATTCGATCTGACACCCGCGCCAGAAAATCGGGATTAGTCTTCAGTTTCAGGAAGATAAATGAAGGATCGTCGTATCCTTGGGTGTGATGGGTGATCACATTACGGTTTGGTTCTTCCAGAGTCCATTCCGAGTCCCAGCAGAAAAACCGGAATCCTTCGCCGGGAATACGCCGGTGGTTGGAGTAGAAATTCCAGGGTGTACCGCCGCCGCCGATCACGGTCGGTGCATCGCGGTTACCAGCGAAATAGATTACCAGCATATAGTCGATCAGTGCATCGATATCCACGTATTGTTGAATGGCTTCATATTTTTGGGGATCTTGAAAACCACCTGCTCGAACCAGATTCATCATGGCATTCCAGGCTTCTTTATCGCCGGCTTTGATCTGGGTGGTACTAATACCTTTGGTTCCACTGGTGATTACGTCGTACTCCTCCTTCTCGCCGCCGAAATATTCCGCCGCAAAACCATCGTCCGGACGTTCGCAAAGATTGTATACACCCCAATAGAGACCATTCAGGTAGAGATGGACAAAGCGACCGTGCGAAGCAGCTTTGCCGGTAGCGAGTTCCAGGCGGCGGGAAAATTCGTCTCGCAGATAATCGGCGCGGGCAATCGTACTATTAAAACCGGTCTCGCCACCATGCCAGGTATAATTGTAACCGCTGCGCAATACTAATTGAGCGAATTTATCGCCTGAGGACGTGTCGAATACCTGATAGCGCAAAGTCGGTGGACCGTATTCGCTTTTGAAGAGCATACGGAAAGAATGCTTTCGCATACTGGGTGAGCGGCCGTATCCACCCTGTATCCGTAGACCGTTATTAATCTGGAAACCTTCTTTTTCCCCGTGGGGGAAGATGAGTTCGGTCGAGACTGGACGTTCCCAGGCAACACCTTTGCTCTCCGGGTGGGTATATATTCCCGTTCGCGAATCGAACAGGTTTTTGGGATCGGTAACAAACGAGAGGACGGGGAGCGATTTTAGATCGTCACGGATTGTATTTCGATACCGGGAATCGTTCACGACATCGGGATCGACTTCATAATCAGCTGAAACGCCTCCCCCCCAGGTTTTGGGATAATTGGCGGGTTGTTTCTGTTGCAGGATATCGTCGAGAAATAAATAGGTCTGGGTTTTAATGTTCCCGGATTCGTAGTCCGATTTGACGACTCGGGCGCGGAGCGGCGTGGTTTTTTCAATCCGGATCGGGCTGGAATAGGTTATTCCATTCGTTTCCGAGGGTTCCGTTCCATCGGTTGTGTATCGGATGATCTCCCCTTTCGTTGCTGTGGAAAGAGTAAGAGAAAAGGGTTCGGAATAAAAACCGTGCTTATGACTGAACGTCACTTCTTCCAAAAAACCCCGGACGCCAAAGCCGTTCTGAGAACCCGGTGTCGGTGGATTCAGATATCGTTGGGAATCGGGAAGAATGGCCGTACCGATTAATTCGGCCTGGAGGAGGAAATCCTCATCGCTGGGAGAATTCGTGAGCCCCTGAATGGCAAGAACATTGGTTCCCTTTTGGAGAATGGAAGAGGAATTGGAAAGAACGAATTCTTCCCCAGTCAACGATTCAGAGAGGGAACGCGGTTCGAGAGCGGCGGAATTCCAAAATGTCGTTGTCGGGGCATTGCGGCGAATGAGTTCCTGGCCATTCAGGAAAGCGATGAAACCGTCGTTGTATTTAATGCGAAAAGTCAAGTTATAATTCAATAGAGGATCATCGACCTGGAATGGAATGCGGAGAAAAATGGATGAATTTCGGCCTTTCATCGTTTCCTGGACGTTGGTTTTAATAAGCGAACCAAATCCTTCAAGTGCCAGTCCGCCTCTCGGTTGATCGCCGACAAGCCGGAAGCGATTTGCATCGAATGTCGAATACTGGCCGCGGGCGGCGAAGAGTTCCAATTCGGCGCCACCCCCCTGTTCGAAAAAGACCAATTCGAGCGTATGGCTACCAGCGGACAGGTCGATCGAAGCGAATCGATCTTGTGGGGCATGCGTCGTATCGTCGACGATTACATTTTTCCCATCGATCCGTAAGCGAGCGCCATCGTCGGAATTGATCCCGAATGTCCAGATTCCACTGTTGGGGATTATAATGACGCCAGAAGCCATAACGACAAAGTTATCAACATCAACATTGGCGGTATGACCGGGGAAGGGAGGACTGTCGGCAAATTGGCCGTCGTCCTGATTATCCAGGAAATTGATCGCATCAGTTAGTTCGGTTACTACCCGGTTTTGAAGGTTTTTGTTGGCGATCACGTTATCCGCTGTGGACAGATTACTGATTGTGATCGGGGCTTCATACAAGGTAACAGTGAATTTACCGAGAGAAGTTCCAAACCCCACGGCCATTGAACCGGTCGTCCATGTTGAATCGTCGAAAGATGGCGATGTCCATTGGGTTGATGGAATGTCTTGAGTCGGGATATGGTATTTTACCGTCGATCCATCTTGGATAAACGATTGAACGTCCATTCGCAGGCCGAATGAGTATCCATCACTCGGTGTATTCTGATTGGGATAAGGATTGTATTCATGGACGACTGTTTTTCCATCGGGTTGTACTAACGCCAGATATTCGCCTTCCGTTGCCAGGCGGAAATTCGTATGAAGCGGAGCACCGGGATTGGATCGATTTTTTCCCGATGCGAAAACAACTAGATATTTTCCCGCGGCTAGATTCAACGAAGGGAAAGTCCATTGCTCGAGGTTGGTGGGATCGTTGGACAGATGCCACCCATTTAGATTTATTGTTTGATTTCCGTTATTGAATACTTTAATAGAAATTGGAACCATATTTAAACCGCA
>CAZFOX010000373.1:0-5754 GCA_964520565.1 uncultured bacterium
ATCGGACGCGACCATAGAAGCTATGCTGGATTCCAAGGCGAACGAGATCGTAAGGATCGACCTGAAGGAGAAGTCGGCGGTCACGGACTACTTCGTTATCTGCACCCTTAACACGCCTACGCACCTGAGGAACACAAGGGATAAGATAACCGAGGCGGTGGAAGGCGCCGGAGGCACCCTTCTGAGGAAGGAAGGCGCGGATGAGTCGGGATGGGTCCTCATGGACCTGGGGGACGTCGTCGTGCACCTCATGCTAAGGCGCGAAAGGGAGTATTACAACCTTGAACGCACTTGGGGCGATGCTCCGATCAAGAGGTACGAGGCATAGCGGATGCGGCTTCCTGACAGGCATTGCCCGAACGAAACCCCTTGCAATCGATATTGACGGAGCGCTCGGGCGTTAGTATAATTCTCTTTGTTGACATCTTGATATCAAATGCGATGACCGGGAGCATCGGGGACCGGACGCCTAAGAGAGGCCATGTTTGGTGAGAATGGCCGGCGCCTGAACCGAGACTCGCCCGCGAAGCAGACCCGCCGAAAACATCAAGCGGGTACGCTGCCTGGCGTTAACGGCAACAAGACGATGCGTGCGTGGGGTTGTAGCTCAGCTGGGAGAGCGCTTGAATGGCATTCAAGAGGTCAGGGGTTCGATCCCCCTCAGCTCCATCGAATTCATAAACCCTTGGGAAACCAAGGGTTTTTTCATTTTACCCTCAAATTACAGGGATTGCGGTGCGTACATTCTTAGATTCAACGGCATATCACAGCGTATCTTGAAATTGAGGAAAGAAAAAGAAGCGATAAGATGGGACTGGATCGATTTGAATAGGGGAGAAATAAAAAGTGATTTTGTGATATAATCCAAGAGGATGGTGTGATATGGAATAGTAACCCGTGAGGTAGTAAGGCATGCCATAGGGAGGACGTTCGATTTTTGAAACCGATTCGATGGACTAGTCACGCCCTGCAGAAAATGACTTATCGTGAAATTAATCGAGCGGAAGTGGAGAGAACTCTACTTGAACCGCATTATTCAATTCCAGGCAATCCACCGCGATCGATTTTAATGCGGAGATATTACGATACTCGATTGCAACAAGAGATGTTGTTGAGGGTTGTTATAGAGGATACCGAGACAGAAAGAATCGTCATCACGGTCTATAAAACGTCCCAGATTGAATTCTACTTGAAAGGACTATCGTAATGAAGATCACTTATGACCGCGAGACCGATACGCTCACTATTTTTCTTCGGGATGTTTCTATCAAAGAAAGCGATGAAATCCGTCCTGGCGTCATTGCCGATCTGGGATTTGACGGAGAGATTGCCAGCCTGGAAATTTTACAGGCTTCGAAAGTGGTTCAGAATACCAAAGAATTCCAGTTCGCTTTTAGCGAATAAACCCACCGGTTCGCATCCTCTCCGATTCAATCGGCCAACCCATGATCTGGAAATAGATTCTTCCAAGGCGGTTCTGCAAGTTAATCTCTCAGAACGCCTTGGAATCTTCGATAAAATTACGGAAACCAGAGTTTTAAATATCTTTGGTTTGAGTTGATAGAACCAATCCGACACACCCTTTATCCGGTTTGACATGGTTAAAAAAATAATTATACTCTCAATGTTAACGTTAATCTTGCTGTATTTTATCAATCTGTAGAGAATGGGAGATGTTGTATGCGTTTCACTAGCAAGGGTTTTACCTTGATTGAGTTATTGATTGTCGTGGCGATTATCGGCATTCTGGCCGCCATCGCTGTTCCCAACTTTCTGAACGCTCAACTCCGGGCCAAGATCGCAAGAACGCAGGCGGATATGAGAGCCACGGCCACGGCCATTCAGATGTTCAAATTCGATAAGGGCGTCCTCTTGCTCGATTTTTGGGACGACGATTCGGATTGGGGAAGACAACGCTGGGAGACGGTTTTTCACAAAGTCGGACAACAACCCCCCTCTACCACGCTTGAAAACGTATACGTCCCTCTCACCACGCCGGTTTCTTATCTCTCTTCGATTCCCGTCGATCCTTTCGAGAAAAAACACAGCGAAAGCATCGGCTTCAGTGCGAATGAGGTCGGCCAGACTTATATTTATTTCGATAACGATCCCGCCGATCCCGGCCAGGATCACAGCATCGGTCTCTATCAGGAAGGGAACAAGGTCGCTCAATCGATGGGAATTACTCACCTGCGCACGGGTGAATTCGGTCTCGTCAGCATCGGCCCAGATGGCGTGATCGGTATCCCCTCCAACACCGGCGGCGATACCCGCGGCCTCCCCTACGAATCCTCCAACGGTCTCGTAAGCGGTGGCGATATCGTCCAACGCGGATAAGAACGCACTGAATCAAAGAAAACAAAAATCGAAGGGGCGCAAAATCGTGCGCCCCTTCCTCGTTTCAACCGGCGTTAAATCACGCTATCACTTTCTTTTGGGTGTGGTCGGAATGAACCACCCGCTCGCCCCGGAGCGCCAGAACGCCCATGCATAGTCGTATTGACCGGCGCGCTTAGTTCCGCGTTCGAAAGCGGCTGTTGCCGGTTTCGGCAGTTCTCGAAAAAATCGGTCCAGAATTTCACCTGATCGATGCCCGTGCGGATCGGTTCCCGGTGAAGGATTTCCATCGTCTCCGAATGAAGCACCTGAATCTCCGAGGAACCGATCAGTAATGTGGCATCCCAACCTCGAATGATAGGCGTTTCGTTGCTTCCAAAGGTTGTATAAGTGTTGGCCTGCGTCCCTCCACAAGTGACAATAAACCGGTCGGGATATTCGATTACCAGATTGCAGGTGTCGGGAACCTCGCGCTCCTGCCGGTATTCGGGATCGGGCGCTTCCGCCAGCGTGTACCGGTATATCCCGCCCAGCCCTGTCACTTTATTGGGGTATCCCAGGCCGAGAGTATAGGCAAGGGGATTGTAAAAATGCACGTAATTGTCGGTGATGGGGCCGCCCGCCGTGTCGTAATACATCCGCCACCGAAAGTATCGGCTGACGCTGAATTCGTGCCGGGGACAATCGCCCTGAAATCGCTCCCAATCCAGATCGGGACCGGGGGCGGCTTGGGGATCGTCGATTTGCATTCCTCGTTCGCCCCAGTCGCCGAACCGGAAATACCCCGTCTCCGCCATGACCGGTTTGCCGATCAGCCCTTTCTGAATAATCTCCTTTGCTTGCACGTAGGCCGAACAGGACATGCGCTGGCATCCCACCTGCACCAGACGGCCGGTCTCTCGGGCGGTTTCCGCGACTCGTTCAGCGAGGCCCAGCTGACGCCAGTGAGTCAGCGGCTTTTCCACATAGGTATCTTTCCCCTCTCGCATCACATCGATGGCTTGGTAACCGTGCCAGTGTTCCGGCGAAGCGATCAACACGGCATCCACGTCGCGCCTCGCTGCCAGTTCTTCATGCCGCATGGTCTTGAACGACGCTTGAGTGGTGGCGGCGGCTTTTTCCAACCGGGGACGGTACGTATCGCAAACCGCCGTAAACTCGATGGGATAACCCTGCTGCCGCAGTTTCATTAATAACTCGATATGCGAACCGCCCCGCCCCCCGCATCCAATAACGCCCAGCTGGATACGGTCATTCGCCCCTTGAATTTGCCCGTAGGCTTGCGCGGAAATCCCCAGAGCCAGGGAAGAGGCGGCTACACTCTGATGAAACCGGCGGCGGTTGATTTTATTGCCGGTGTCGTTCGATCGCGATGACATGGCATAAATGCTCCTTTTCGTTTCCATCCCCATGCAGAGTCGTTTCATTCATCATAGGAGAAGGTGGATGAGAATAGCAGGGGGATCGAACGGATGGCGAGTTGGACAGGGACGGCCTCATTTCTTCTTCCTGTTCGTTAACGATAATTCTGCAATTCCACCCGAGCTGCCACTTCCATTCATCCCGATTAATGGCACAATCTCTTCCATTATCCAGGCCATTTCGATGTTTTAGCCCTATTAAGAGAGAGCCAGAAGGAGGCAATCGATGACCGAACGTGTATTCAATTTCAGTGCAGGACCGGCGGTGCTGCCAGTGCCGGTGTTGGAAAAAGCGCGGGACGAGATGCTCAGCTACAAAGGTTGCGGCATGTCGGTCATGGAGATGAGCCATCGTTCCAAGGAATACCTCGATATCATCACGCGTGCGGAAGCGGGATTGCGCCAGCTCCTCGGCGTTTCCGACGATTATGCGGTTCTCTTTTTGCAGGGTGGCGCGAGCCTTCAATTTTCAATGGTTCCTATGAACCTCTATGTAGAAGGCAAGCCGGTCGATATCATTCATTCCGGCATGTGGACCAAAAAAGCCATCGCCGAACATAAGAAACTCTGCCCCTTCCGCCTGGCGGCAAGCACAGAAGCGGAAAACTTCCTTCGTCTTCCCCGCATGGATGAGATTCAACTCTCCGGCGACGCCTCCTACGTCTATATGTGTTCCAACAACACCATCTTCGGCACCCAGTTCAAACAGTTTCCCCAAACCGGCAGCGTTCCCTTGGTGGCCGATATGTCGTCGGATATTCTGTCGCGGCCGCTCGATGTCTCGAAATTCGGTTTGATCTTCGCCGGAGCGCAGAAAAATATCGGTCCCTCCGGCGTGACGGTGGTGATCGTGCGCAAGGATCTGGCCGAACGCGCCGCCGAATCCCTTCCCACCATGATGCAATACCGGACGCATATCAAGGAAGGCTCTCTCTATAATACGCCGCCGACCTTCGCCATCTACATCGCCCTGCTGGTGTTCGAATGGATGCTTGAAAACGGTGGAGTACCGGCCATGCAAAAGGTCAACGATCAAAAGGCCGCCATTCTCTACGACGCCATCGACGCCACCGATTTCTACACCAGCCCGATTCCCAAGGAAGACCGCTCCACGATGAACGTGGTCTTTCGAATTAAAGGCAATAACGAGGAACTGGAAAAGAAATTCCTCTGTACCCTCAAGGGACATCGCTCGGTCGGCGGCCTGCGCGCCTCCATCTATAACGCCTTCCCCATCGAAGGCGTCAAGGCGCTGGTCGATTTCATGAAAGAATTCGCCAATAAAAACGGCTGAAAAACGCGTATCTCGTTGGGTGGGCAGCATCCTCCTGCCCACCCGAACCACCCTCTCTATCAAATAAACAAATGGAAGATGTCACGCGTAGAATGGGACAAAGCGTAACATGTCCCCCCCCCTCGCTCTTGTCATCGCGAGCGAGCCATTGTCATTGCGAGCGCAGCGAAGCAATCTCGGCCTTGCAACTACGTAAGGGATTAGATTGCTTCACTTCGTTCGCAATGACAGCCCTGTACGTCATCGCATCACCCTCCGCACCATAAATCCCCCTAGCTCTTGTCATTGCGAGCGCAGCGAAGCAATCTATTCTTCTTTCCGTTCCTACCGAGTTGCCCCATTCTTCTTGGATATTACGTCCGCAAGGCCGACAATGCTTTCTTGAATTCTTTCTCCAGATTCTCTCCTTTATAAACCAGATGAGACAGAAAATTATCCTCTCGTATCCACTCCGGTTCCTTCTCCCGGTCGATGATTCCAACAACGGGGATTGATTCGTATCGAGAATCCTGGCGCAGGACTTCCATAAACAAATTCTCGTTCTCGCTGGGACGGGATAAATCGATAGCGATAAGATCGAGGAGACCCGATTCCAGAACCTGCCGAGCTTCCTGATGGTTTTCCGCACAACAGACGTCGAATCGCTCGTCTTCGAGCCACGCCGCCATCCGGTTTCGGTTCTCCGGCTCCTCGCAAAACAGC
>CAZFOX010000374.1:0-5753 GCA_964520565.1 uncultured bacterium
CTTGAGACACAACGCAAGGAACTGAATATCGGCGAAACGGATACTTTCCCCCATACCCTCGTCGGTAACCTGCATCGCGGTTTTGCCCTGCGCGTCCCAAACGTACTGATCTGCACGGACCGCGAATTATTTGGCCGATACAAACGGTTCCGTACGCCGATTCGCGAGGGGATCGCCCTGCCGGTCACCGACTTGATCGACCTGCAACCCGGCGATTACGTGGTGCATATCGATCACGGCATCGGACGTTTTGCACGTATGAAACGCATGGAACACGAAGGCCGCGAAGGCGAGTATATGGAACTGGAATACGCGGAGGGCGGTGTACTCTACGTACCCATTGATCAGATCGACCGTGTGGGGCGCTATATCGGCGGCGACAACGTCCATCCCACCCTTTCCAAACTGGGAACCAAAATCTGGGAACGAACCAAATCCCGCGCACGGCAGGCCATCGAGGATATGGCCGAAGAACTGTTGGAACTCTACGCCACCCGTTCCATCCGCAAGGGACACTCCTTTAACAAGGACACGACCTGGCAAAATGAATTTGAAGCCTCGTTTCTTTACGAAGAAACGCCCGATCAGTGGCGCGCCATCGAAGAGGTCAAACGCGACATGGAGAACGACGCCCCCATGGATCGCCTGATCTGCGGCGATGTTGGATTCGGAAAGACCGAAGTGGCCATTCGCGCCGCCTTCAAAGCGGTGATGGACGGTAAACAGGTGGCCGTCCTCGTCCCGACCACGATCCTCTGCCAGCAGCATTACAATACCTTCCGCGAACGCCTGGCCGATTACCCGGTGCGGGTGGAAATGATGTCCCGTTTTCGTACCGACGGAGAACTCACCCTCACGGCGGAAAAAATATCCAAAGGGGAAGTCGATATTGTCGTGGGCACACATCGCTTGCTTTCCAATGATGTGCGGTTTCAAGATTTGGGTCTGGTAATCATCGATGAGGAGCAACGGTTCGGCGTCAAACATAAGGAACGGTTGCGCCAGATGCGCAAGCTGGTCGATACCCTTATCCTGACAGCCACGCCGATCCCCCGCACACTCTACATGTCCATCTCCGGCATCCGCAACATGAGCCTGGTCAGCACACCGCCCAAGAACCGCCTCCCGATTGAAACGTACATCATGGAATGGTCTAAAGAAGTGATCGAAAATGCCATCCTGCGCGAACTTTCGCGCGACGGGCAGGTTTACATCGTTCACAACCGTGTCGAGACCATTTATAAAATCGCCCATATGATTCAGGAAATCGTCCCTCAAGCGCGTATCTGTGTGGGACACGGACAGATGTCCGAACACGAATTGGAAGAAGTGATGATGAATTTCATCCGCCACGAATACGATATTCTGGTGGCCACAACCATTATCGAGAACGGCATCGATATCCCCAACGTCAATACAATTATCCTCAACAACGCCGATCATTTCGGCCTGTCGCAGCTTTACCAGCTGCGGGGACGGGTGGGACGCGACCGGCACCGCGCCTATTGCTACCTGCTCGTACCCAGCAAACAGGCGCTCAGCAGCGTCGCCCGGCGACGGCTCCTGGCACTTCAGGAACACAATCAGCTGGGAGCGGGTTTCCATCTCGCCATGCGCGATATGGAAATACGCGGCGTTGGTAATATTCTCGGACGCCAACAACACGGCCATATTGCCGCCATTGGCTTCGACTTGTACAGCAAGTTATTACGCGAAACCGTCGTGAACCTGAAAAGCAACAAGAAACTGATTCTGGATTGGGATACCACCCTGGAGATGTCTAACCGGGGAACCATCCCCCCTCAGTACATAGAGAGCAGCAAGCAACGCATGGCCTTGCATCAACGCATCGCCAAGATCAAAACGAACGAAGAGATCCAATCGCTGGCAGATGAACTCCGAGACATTTACGGTAAGCCTCCCGCCCTGGTCGAAAAACTGCTGTTCGGTCTTCGCATTCGCGTGCGCGCTCACGAAGCGGGATTCGATACCGTCCAGATTCGCCGAAGCCAGGGATATCTGCGATACCACCACTCTCAGGCGGAGCGTTTCAATCCTCTCCGTATCCTGCAGTTGGATGGCCGCGATGGCCTGAAACTGGTGGTTTCGACCAAGGGCGACAACGTTGGCATTGAGTTTCACGACAAGGAGAATCGCGGCAACCTTCCCGAACGCGTCATGACCCTGCTCGACGCCCTCGACCGGGAACCGGAACCGCAGGCGCCCTTCACTCCAGCCGATCCGCCTCCCCCTCCACCCAAGCCAAAGAAGAAAATCGATAAGAAAATCCGCCGCTTCTGAATCCGGGGATGCCAATCCCATTTTTCCCTTGATTTCCCTTCGAACCCAAGTTATACTGAACATATGTTTACTGAACAAGTGTTTATTTTATTTAATTGAAGAATCATTTGAGGCAAATGGAGATGCACGGTGGAATATTCAGGTTCTGTACACACGATCGAGAAAGGGGTTGGCCTGCCTCTGGCGGGATCGTTTGTGGCGGCGGGATTTCCCTCCCCCGCGGACGATTATGTGGAGAAAAGCCTCGATCTGAACGAATACCTGGTGCGCAACGCGGCAGCCACTTTTTTCGTGCGGGTATCGGGCGATTCGATGATTGGGGCGGGAATCCACCACGGCGATATCCTAATCGTCGACCGCTCTCTGGAAGCGGATTCGGGGCGGGTGGTGATCGCGGTGATCGACGGCGAGATGCTGGTCAAACGGTTGCGCCGCATTCGCGGCGTACCCATCCTATTCGCTGAAAACGCCGGAGAACCGCCTATCCGGATCACTCACGAAAGAGAATTCAGCATCTGGGGCGTGGTGACCTACGTCGTGCACCCGCTATGAGAAGCGTGGCGCACCATGAAATACCAGTGCATAACCGCCGACGATGAGGTATTCAACGTTTTTTGCGTTGAATAACGCGAGCAACTCTCTGAAGTCAGGTTGAATCTTCATAATACTGCCTACGCAAAATTTCAACGGCGGAAATACGCTCTTCCGGTGTCTTGCTCAACCAATAAGCAAGATCGTCTTTTGCCGCGCCGGCATCATTCAGATTTCGTTTTTTCACCACTTTTTCAATCATAGGGTTATCTTGCCATTATAGATTCTTTCAAGGCGATTCTACGAGTTAATCTCGCAGAACATTTTGGGAGCCTTGAAAGAATTTACTGAAACCTGAATTTCAAATATCTTTGGCTCGGTTCTTCTCAGGATATACGCTTCCATTCAAACCGCATATCATTCACCCAAGTAATTTCCCCAGGTGATAATCAGCGTTGCGGCAATGATGATCGCCATCCCGATATGCAGAACACGCTTGGGCAAACGATCGGCGCCATCCCACTCGTGGAAGAGTTTCCCATAGAGATTGCTGAACAGGATCAGCATGGCCATGTGCAGCGCCCAGCTGGTGAAACCGTACCGCTCGCCCATGTTCACGTGCCCCATTCCATAGAAAAAGAACTGAAAATACCACATCGCCCCGCTGAGAAGCGACATCAGGTAGTAAAACGAAAGTTTCTTGCCCGTTTCGCCGGGAAGACCGAGTAATTGCGAGCCGGTTTTGTTTCGCACGATCAGGATAATGCACCAGGTGAAATTGGTCACCCACGCGCCCCCATGCGAGAAAGGATAAATGGCGTTCATACGCAAGAGGTCGCTGGCTCCCTGTGCCAGAGCGGCTTTCTCCAGAGGCTCCCCGGCGATCAGCGCGAAATTAAAGACGGAAGAAAGAATGCCCGCCATGATTACCAGAGGAATACCGATCTTGAACTGAAATTTCGAAGGGGAAGCGCTGGCGGAACGTTCCCGCAATGCGCCGGCCCATCCGCAGAACAGAATGCCAATCAGGGAAAGAACGATACCCGCCAATATGATCATTCCCGGCGTATCGGAGAATTTTTCGTACAATACCCAATCCAATCCGGTGTTGGGATTCCAGATCAGCGGAATGAGAGTTCCAAGCCCCGCCGAGATTCCAATGGCAATCGCGTAATTGAGCGAGAAGCCGATATATCGAATCCCCAAGCCGAACGTCAGCCCACCAAATCCATACAACATGCCCAATAGAAACGAACGTAACATCGCATCCTTGGGACAAGAGGCCAGCACTTCCATGTAATTGGGAATGGTCAGAAAAGCGCCCAGGATAGGGATGATCAGCCAGGCGCAGGATGCTTGAGTGATCCAGTAAATTTCCCACGACCATTTTTTCGTTTGTTTCTGTGGGGTATAGCAGCTCGATGCGGAGAACGCTCCAATACTGTGAAGCGCCGCACCTAGAAATGGATTTGCCGACATGCGTGTAAGCCCTCTCTATAATGAATCGTCGTACATCCGATGAACACAGGGTCGAAACAGAATCCCAAGAATCCCTTTCAACGTCAAGCCTGATGCATGTACGAAAAAACCACCCAATCCGTTTCAATCCGGATTGGGTGGTTTTAATCGCTCGCCGCACGGTACCGGTTATGTTTTAGAAGAGACACCAATCGCAAACGGCTGCGGGCTTTATTGGCGCTTTGTAATGCGCCAAAATTCTCTCTTCACTCAGTACGTAATCGTAAATAGATATCTCATCGATATACCCATTGAAATTATCTCCCTGGTCCGAACCGCCAACGACCACCATATTTCCCGAACCGGGAACCGCTCTTCCCGCCGTTTGAGAAACCATTTCTCCATCGATATAAATACGCATTTCGGGAACGGACGCATCGTTGACCACAACGCAGTGATACCAGTGATCGGTTTGGTTGGGGATCGAAACCAAAGGACGAACATTCCCTTCCAGGAAAAAGAATTCCAATCCGTCGGGTTTATAAGCAAAGATCACCGCATGTTGGGCGCTTCCTGCACGCCGGAAAAGGATATACGAGTTGGAACTCTTAAAGATTGGATTGAACCACAATTCGTACGTAAAGGATTCCATATTGTAAAGAATTTCCGCCGACGTGGACGTCACACGGCCCAATAAAGCCTTGTTGGGGCTTCCGCCCGGCCCGTCCACGAATTGCACTCCGCTGGGAAGCAGGTTGGTTCCTCCCAATTCATCGTTGTAGTTACCTTCGAAACGCCAGTAAATGAGAGGAGAATCTCCGGTCACGGCCTTGGTGTAGTCCGTAGGAAACGATGCATTGAAATGGTTCTTTGCCTGTTCGGCGCTTAAAGCGAAATCGTAGATCGCGATTTCGTCGATAAAACCGTTGAAAATCCGGCCTTCGGGATTTGTGCGGGTAGCTCCGATATAGATTTCGTAGTCCTGTTCGCCGAAGATAGGTTCCAGGAAAGCTGTATCGTTTCGATAGGCTTCTTCACCGTCCAGGTAAAAAACAATGGTTGAAGGCATATATTCGTAGGATAGTACCAAGTGGTGCCATGCATCGGTTTGATTGGGTAGAGCGACGACCGCCGGTTCCGACAGTTCTCCGGAACGGCCGATGAAATTGATCTGTCCGTTCTGGTATACCAACGAATTTTCCCCGCCTTGGCTTCCGCCCGCATACCGCTGTAAAATATATCTTCCTTCATTGTCCCCCTTGAGATTGATCCACATCTCGTAAGAAAAATCCTGCACCCCATACACCGATTCAACACCGAATGCCGCCGCCCACGCTTTTCCCCCGCTGGAGGAAAAAGAACGATTGTTCTCTCCCGTTCCCGCAACAAACTGAGGAGAGGCCGCCGGGTATAGCTCCACATTCCCCCGCGTATCTTGCAGGTCGTTGTTAAATTGCAAATAT
>CAZFOX010000375.1:0-5748 GCA_964520565.1 uncultured bacterium
CATGGGAAATGTACTGTTTCGCCATGGCGGTGTGATAGAACTCTTCGATGACCTGGGCGGTCTGTTCTTGGGGGATATTGCCGATATTGGCCACTTCGAGTGTGATCTGTTCGATTTCCTCATCGGAAAGACAGCGGTAGACGTCGGCGGCGATTTCCGGTCCGAGAGTAACCATGAGAATTGCCGCTTTTTTACGGCCGGTGATCTTGGGTTTATCTTTTGCGCCGCGTACCACGATCGACCGCCTCTCCGCGTTGAACGAAACAGCGCATTGCGAGCCAATCCGGATTTTCGTTCAAACCCGTATTATTAGATACTCTCATTTTTATTTTATACGAAAAGAGTCTTCCCGGGAAACTATTTTTCTCTCGTTTATTCGGACGATGGGGTGGATACCGATGAAGCGAGATGGGGCTTTATCTCTCCCGCCGATCTTATGGGACCGCTCGATATCCGACTCTCTCCTGCAAAAATATACATGGAAAATAAGAATATGTAATTCGGCTTATTTCATGGCATACATGCCGCGACCGGTCTTTTTAATATTCTTGTTTTCCACCTGTTTTTTTAATTCGAGGTACAATACGCGCCGAGGATCTTTCGATTTGCTGGTATAACCGCGTCCCTTTAAAGCCAGCATGATATCTTCAATCCCCATCGGCGACGCGCCTAAAATTTCCTGTAGTAACTGTCCCAGCGGGATTTTTTTACGGCCTCGTTTCCTGTCCCGATCGGCGGGTTGAGGAGCGGCGTCGGATTTTCGTGGACGTCCCCGTCTACGGCCGCGGACCTTGGGAATTCCCCGTGAGGATCTTTCCGTTTCGCCGCCGATCGCCAGAGCCAGAGCGGATAGATGTTCGCGGGCATTATTCAATTGCGTTTCCGCATCCATTCGCGCTTTTTCCTTGATCAGATCCAATAATTCATTCAGAGTGTAAGTTTGGAGAATGATTTTTTCGCTGGGTTTTGCCGCCATTTTATTCATGAATCCTTTCCATGAGATTATATGTATATAAATAGCAAACGCGATTATTATAAAACCTGCAATAAATATTGTCTATAGAGGATTTTATTATTTTATAAAATATTTTCCTACGAAAAGCATTTGCATAGGGGAAATTGATATTCAAAAACTAGCCAAAGAAATTTGAAATTCAGGTAATGGTAAATTGTAATTCTTTAGCCGTGTGAAGGAAATCGGAAACATTATTTCGCCCCTACAGGGCTTACGATCATTTTTTACCTCATACCCAGGCCGTTGGCCTGGGCTATCTTATTTCGCCCTTTCAGGGCTAAAAACAATGGTTTCTCTTCATTCGGCTAAAGGGTTACGGTAAATTTTTACTAGGCTCCACAGGTATTCTCAGAGATAAACTCGCAGAATCGCCTTGAAAGAATCTAAGAAACAATTTAACCGTGTGAAGAGAAGAAGTGCAAAGATATAATTTCACCCTTGCCAGGCTTAAAAACAAGATTTCTTTTTAATCGGGTGAATGCTACGAATCTAATATAGATTCCACTCTTTCACTGATACAGGGCCAATCAGTTTTTCCACTTCTGTCAAAATATAAGTCTGGCGATTGATCACCTGCCGGCGAAACGATTCAATCTCCGTATGAAATAGATCGAGTGAATTATTGACATTTTCATTCATGATTTGTGCTCGATGGCGCACTTCGGATTCCAATTTTATTTCCAGAGCGTCGATGACGGGAATCCATCGTTCCGGTGTAAATATGTTTTTTCCTACATACCCCAGGCGGTGTAAGTATTGTTTTTGGATATCCGTATTGGCCAGAAGCGGGCCACTGAAATACCCGGCGGGACGCCACCAGGTTCGATTGCCCTTACCGGAGGGCGATATTCCATAAGCGCCGAACAGGATAGGAAAGTCGTAAAAATCATAGTAGGGGAGTATTTCCCGATACGCATCGGAATCTCCCCAGGTTTTGTCTTTATCCCATGGAAAGATATACCACAGGCCGGAGCCTTCGGTATCGTGATAAACAAAGTGATTATTGAAGTATCCATCCCAATCCGATATCAGCTGACATCCGACGTAATAATCGATGAATTGATCGATCGCGAATTGACTCTCGATGTAAACAGTTTGTTGGCGTCCCGTGTATTGGTGAAGGGTTTGGATCGTTTCAACGATATCGCTTTTATCCAAAGTCAGATTGGTACGTTTTTCATGCAGAGCGGATATCTGCCCACTGCTGGTACTTCGATCGTAACTCCAATGCAGTTTATACAGATTGCCTTGATTGTTGAGTCCGTTTCGGGCGATGAAATGTTTGTTGGGTTGTTCGAACATCAGGTAATATCCATAATCCCTGTTGTTTCGAATGAAACGGTAATGATCCACATTCCCCGCGATGACGCCCAGGGAATGGTAAATTTTATAAGAAAGCCATTCAGCGAGCAGATAACGGGATTTGGCTTCAAATGCGATATTAATGCTGCTCATGTCATCCAATTCGTAATGTTTGACAAAACGAACGTCCCAGCCGTCGCCACTGCGGGTTCGGCGAGTGGTATTGATATAATCGTAAACCTCCCATCCATCCCGATCCGGATAGCGAATTACAAAGGCGGAATCGTTGCGAAACGCTTCCGGATCGTCCTCTCCGCCGAAATCGTATAAGAAGACGATGGGGATCGTCGATCGAGCGTCGTCGGCATAATGAAAGTAGGTGAGTGTTTTACGCGATTCGGTGGGAGCGGGGTGAGTGCGGTGCACACCGCTTTTATCGGTTACCTCCAGCCAAAAACGTATTAATGTCCGGTCGGATTGTCCGGGAATGGTGACTGTCCAGGTACCCTCTTCCGGACTGCCGGCCGTTCGTTGCATGACCAGTATCCGTTCCGTAGGATTGGGAGATGTCAGATGAATCGGCAGGAAGTGTAATTCCGCGCGATTCACACCGTCCGAATCAGTGATACGAGCCTGCACTTCCACGGAAGCGTTCGGTTTCGGACAACGGGGATTCCAGGCGACATTCTGCACGAATGGCGGTATGTTTTCCGAATAAACGCTGTTGATTTGTCCGGGGGAGAAAAGGGCATTGTTAAAGGGTATCGTTGCGGCGATTTTTCCTCCCCCGCCGTCCACCATCAGGGAGCCTCTTGCATCGATAATCCTCATCCAGAACGACAATGTATAGGGTTGATTGGCCTGGATATTCTCAACCGCCTGAAACACACTATTTGAGGCCATGTTGTCCATTTCACCGGGCGAAACCACTTGAAGGACGTAATCGCCGGAATGCGCCTGGCTGGTTTGAATTCGTAAACTGCCGGTATGATTCCCCCGAAACCGCCATTCATCTCCAATCGTTGTTTCGAAACTGCCGTTTTTTACCAGATTTTCTGAATCATCAGCCGGACTAATCTGAATATCATCCAGCCAAATCGATCCGGTACCGTGAAGGTGAAAGTAGAAATACCGGCTGATGGGAGATCCGGAGAGCGTAATCTGTGTCCACGGACCGTTAACCGCTCCACGTCCTCCCGCCCAATTCATCGGATCGGAGGAAGGCCCGAAGGGGGAGATTCGCTCTAAACTGGCGCCCTGGCCATCCGGGCTAGTGGGCCAGGGAGGAGCGTCGTTGTAGCGTACCGAATCGGCGGTCTGTCCCGTGGCGGTTAGAAGGGTTAAGGTTTCCCCGTTATCCGCCAGCCTTCCTTCGAAATTCCCCAACACGGAGACATGGTCCGGAGTCATCCCTCTCACACGATTTGTATTTCTCGCGACGATCAGGTAGGCGCGTTCCGCCAAAATAGTGCCCTGGGGAAAGACAAATCGAATCCCCTGGGAAAACGACCAACCACTTAGATCGACCGGCTGGCTGCCGCGATTGTATAATTCGACATATTCTTCTTCCTGAAGATCGCTTTTGGGATAATAATGAATTTCATTGATAATAATATCAGTCTCCGCGGCATACCCCAGAAGACTTATCAATATGATTCCCGCAGTATAATTCCCAATCCGCTTGTAAATGTGATGTAATTTCATCCCTATGTTCCTCTTTCCGTTGGATTATCGATTCGGAAAGCATGAATGGCGAGTCTTTCTCACAGATAACAATATATCGCAATGAAGAAAAACGGGAAAATGATTCACGCTTTCAAGGCTAAAAAACAATGATTTCTCTTCATGTGGCAATAGATTCTTTCAAGGCGTTTCTGCGAGTTTATCTCTCAGATTATTTTAGAGCCTTAAAAGAATTTTCAGATACCTGAAATTCAAATCTCTTTGGCTAGAATAACGATTCCAAAGGACCCGTGGCATTTTTATTGACAATACCCTCCACTCTCTGTACCCTGTGTAAACGGTTTCGTGATCATGATTCTATGTAATATCCAACTTGAAAGAAACCGCTTTTACGTATCGGGTTGATTCTTCCCGGATTTGACAGTATGACAGGTTTTTGGTACTTTTGAAATATAGTCGCAGTATTTATTCAATTCTATGAGTCCGATTCATGAAATATTTCAACCGTTTTTTTGATAGTTTCGGAATGGGCCTGATCTTTGTTCTGCTTTGCCTTTTTTTCCGGTTTCAATCCGATACGTTTCTTACCCAATCCAATTTTTCCAATATCCTGATTCAGACCTCCATCAATATTATCATCGCCACGGGCATGACGTTTGTGATCAGCGCCGCGGAAATCGATCTGTCGGTGGGATCTTTGCTGGCCGTGTGTGGCATGATTACGGCTACGTTACTGAAAATCGATCCCGTCACCGGTGTCAATTTTCCCATGCAGATCGCCAATCAGGCGACGGCGTACCTTCCCGCAATTTCCTTTCTGCCTGTCGAGACGATCATGTGGTGGATTATTGCGGCAGGATCGTTTCTATTGTTGGCGCTACTACCCGGGATTCTGGCCGGGGGATCCGTGGGAATTGTGGTGGTTGTATTTGGCGTTCCCAGTTTTATCGTCACCTTGGGTTTTATGATGATCCATCGCGGACTCGCCCGTTATTTCACCAACGCCGCCCCCATCACGGGACTCCCACCCCAGTTCATGACACTCGACACGGGATCGACGATCGATTTCTCGCAATATGCGGGGATGACATATTTTTCGGATTTTCGCATTACCTACTCGGTTGTGATCGCTCTTTTGTTGGCTTTTCTGGGGATCGTGATTCTGAATGGAACACGGTTTGGGCGACACGTTCTGGCCGTGGGCGGCAATCCTCAGGCCTCGTATTTAAGTGGCGTTCCCGTCGCTCGAACCCGGTTTTGGGTATTCGTGGCTTCAGGTTTTTGTGTTTCCATCGCCGCCATTCTGCAAACGTCCCGGTTATTCATCGGCGATCCGAATGCGGGAGAAGGATACGAACTGGACGCCATTGCGGCGGTAATCATCGGCGGCACCAGCCTCTTTGGAGGGAAGGGAACCGTACTCGGCACGCTGTTCGGCGCGTTGATCATTGGTGTGCTGCGTAATGGACTCGACCTGATGGGGATCACGGATCACCTGAAACAGATTGTCATCGGCGGTATGATTATCTTTGCCGTATTGCTCGATTATTACCGGCGAAAATTTTCCCGCTCTATGTGAGCGGATTGGATGTGGAGGATATCCATGAAACGAAGAACCGTTTTAAAAAATCTCGGCCTGACGGCTGGAACGCTGGCTCTTTCTTCTACTCTCGGTTCGGCGCAGGGCCAGGCCTATAAAATCGCGCTGGTCATGAAAGCGTTATCAAACCCCTTCGGTTCTTCGCTGA
>CAZFOX010000376.1:0-5748 GCA_964520565.1 uncultured bacterium
GAGGAGCGCTTCGAATTGAACGGGGACCGGACATACAGCGCATTGAGATTAAAGGAGGTTCCATTATTCGGGAAACCATGCAAAACCAGACGCCGATCCTGAAACAACCGTTGTGGGCAATCGGCAAGACAACGCACCTCGACCCGAACCAGGCCGCGCCCTTGCTTCAGGCAATCGGCCTAATGTCCCCGCAGGGGGAAATCAAAGCCCCATTGCGCAAGAAATACAAACAAGTCAATCATTTTATCGAGTTGCTTCATCCCTTCCTGCCCCAAAGCACCCAGAAAAAACCGTACATCATCGTGGATTGCGGCTGTGGAAAATCCTATCTTGGTTTCGCGTTATTCTGGTATATCCGCCATATCTTAAAGCATCCGGCAAGGTTTTATGGATTCGACATTATACAAGACCGTATCGATCACTGCCGTGAACGAGCGCAGCAGTTGCATCTTAAGGAGATGCAGTTTGAATGTGCGTCGAATCGTGAGGCTAAATTGCCAGAGGGTATCGATCTGCTCGTCAGCCTGCACGCCTGCGATACAGCCACGGATGAAGCCCTGGCCCTGGCTGTGGCGCGCCGCGCGCGCCATATCGCATCCGCCCCCTGTTGCCAACACGAACTGGCCGCGCAAATTATGGGCATTCCATATTACCCCTTGACCAAGCATGGTCTCTTCAAACACCGATTTGCCGATCTGTTGACCGACATGATGCGCTGCCTCTTTTTAGAGGCGCACGGATATTCGGTAACGGTAGGCGAGTTTATCTCTGTGGAGGAAACACCGAAAAATCTCCTGATCCGCGCCAAACAGGGTAACCGCGACTGCGCTCAACGCCTAGCGGAATACGAATCGTTTAAAAAACACTACGGCATATTCCCCGCCATCGATAATCTATTATTGGAACTACAAATTTCATAATTGCACCTGCACTCTGACACAAACCTTGGGAAAACGGTCTCGGAGTGAGAAGATACATCCAGTTCGATAGATTCTATCAAGGCGATTCTGCGAGTTTATCTCTCAGAATACGTTTGGAGCCTTGATAGAATTTGCAAATACCTGAATTTCAAATATCTTTGGCTAGAATCGGACGCTCTAAAATCTATACATGAAGGATATCCACCGATGGATCGGGAAGACGCGCGCCAGTGGGTACACATCGGAGCTCTATTATTCGCCTTCAACCTGCGCTTTTTATCTGCGCCCTGGGCGTTTTTGCTGGCCGTCACCGCGTTTGTACACAACGTCTTTCTGCTGCCAAAATACGCTCCCCATCTGTTCCGGGGACGCGAACGTCTCACGCAGGGTATCGCCATTTACCCGCTGATGGTGGCGCTGCTGATTCTTCTCTTCCCCAACGACCTCAATCTGGCCTCTGCGGTCTGGGCGATACTGGCCTGCGGCGATGGATTTTCGAATATCATCGGCAAAAGAATCCCCCTTTTTAAGATCCCCTGGAATCCGAACAAGTCGCTGGGTGGGAGCTTGGCTTTCTTCATAACCGCATCTATCGGAGCGCTTGTGCTTCTGGCCTGGACGGGTCCGATTCCCTCTATCAAACACCTGCTATTGGCGGCGGTAGCGGCCTCTTTAATGGCGGCAGTCTATGAGACAATTCCGTTACCCTGGGACGACAATCTGGTGGTAACGTTGGCCGGAGCGGTGTTTGTTAGTCTGTTTTGGACGGTAGACATATACCCGGACACCACTACGATTCCCGCCTTGTGGTGGGGAATCTGCCTGCTGATCAATGCAGGTGCAGGCGGCTTGGCCTGGTTATTGGGTTTTGTCTCATCGTCGGGAGTGGCGGGCGGAACCATCGTCGGGACCGTCGTTCTGGCTATGGGGGGATGGGCTCTATATTTACTTCTGTGGCTCTTCTTCATTCTCGCCAGTTTGGCCACCCGCCTGGGATACCGGCAGAAAGAACGAATCGGCGGCGCTCAAGAGGAGGGCGGCCGCCGAGGCGCCAAGCACGCCATTGCCAACTGCCTGCTGGCTTCGCTGGCCGTTCTGGCGCTTGGTTCCTCGAACGGTATCGACGGTCTGTTCGTGATCTTTTATTGCGGCGCACTGGCAACCGCTCTGGGCGATACGCTTTCCAGCGAACTGGGGCAGCTATTCGGCCAGAATCCATTCATGCCCACCACCTTCCGTAAAGTGCCACCGGGAACCGTCGGCGCGGTTTCCATCGAGGGAACCCTCTACGGCATGTTGGGAGTGATCATCTTTACCCTCTCCGCTTATTGGATGGAAGTTTTGCCAGGAAACTTGGTTCCCGCTGTGGTCATCGGCGGCTGGATCGGCTTCTACGCTGAATCCTACATCGGCGCATACTGGATGGATGAAGGCATCGAAATCAGCAATGAATGGATGAATCTACTCAATACCTTTATCGGAGGAACTACGGCGATAGCCGTGGCGGCAGTGACGAAGGGATTATGATTAACTCCCCAGTAAATTAAGAATATGGACGATCCAATCAAACAAGCACAGGAATACATCCAAACCGCCCGCCGCGTTTTTGTGCTGACCGGTGCCGGGATATCGGCGGAAAGCGGCGTAGCCACGTTCCGCGATGCGGGCGGGCTTTGGAAACAGATCGATCCGAAGAAGGTGGCGACGCCAGAAGCCTTCGCCGCCGATCCGGAATTCGTTTGGCGCTGGTACGATCAACGCCGTACGCAACTCAAGGATTGTGAGCCGAATCCGGGGCATCATGCAGTCGCCTGCCTAGAAAAAGCCAAAGGCGAAGGTTTCTTTCTCTTAACCCAAAACGTTGATGACTTGCACGAACAGGCCGGTTCGTTGCGAATTGTTCATATACATGGTAAAATTTATCAAGTAAAATGTATCCAAGAAGGTACGGTTCGCGAGGATCGCCGGGCACCATTGCCGGAAATTCCTCCCCGATGTCCCCAATGCGGGGCCTTGGAACGTCCCAACGTTGTCTGGTTCGGCGAAACGATCGACATGAACGCGGCTCGGGAAACAGAGCGGTTTCTGTCGCAAGGGAAAGTGGATGTTGTTCTGGTTGTTGGAACCGAAGCCAGTTTTGGCTATATTGTCGAATGGTCGCACCGGGCGAAAGGCCGCGATGGCGTTCTCATCGAAGTGAATCCAGGCCAGACAGACTTAACGCCGTATACGGATCTGCACCTCCAGGGAAAAGCGGGCGAAGTGTTGCCCCTTTTAACACAGAATCTTATATAAAAGTGAGGGTTGAATGACTACTAGCACACCCCAGGAAAAAACACCCGCCACAAGCAATAAATCCAAAATGCTGCGCCGTAAATTTTTTCTGGCTATTCTCATCATCATCCTTTGTGTTTATTTTTATAATCCCTTCAAACCTAAAGCGTTCCGAACGAAAAAACGCATCATTATCCTGGGATTCGATGGGGCCGATCCACGGCTTTTGGATCAGTGGATGACCCAGTATCCCGACGAGTTTCCCAACCTGGCCAAACTGGCCAACATGGGAACCAAAAAGAACCTCCAAACCAGTTTTCCCCCCGAGTCGCCCGTGGCCTGGTCGTGCTTTGCAATTGGCGCAGGGCCGGGCAAGCATGGTGTATTCGACTTTCTGCGCCGTCCGGCAGGATCGTATATGCCTAGCATGGAATCTTTCGTCAAAAAAGGGCTTCCATATTTCTGGCTGAATATGATTCCCCTCAAAATGCCTAAAGCCATTCAGCGCCGTGGCGGTACGGCGTTCTGGGATGTACTCAGCCAGCACGGAGTGAAAACCAGCATGATCGAAGTGCCGGTCACCTTCCCTCCCCCCAAATTATCGCACGGCCGCGCGTTATCCGGACTGGGCGTTCCCGATATCCGGGGAATCCAGGCGACCTTCCACCACTTTATTTATGGAGAACAGGTGGAAACGAAAGAAACGACCTTCGGGGGTAAAATCGAAGTCTTAACCCAGGAAAATGAGGGTTACGCCGGGTACATCTGGGGGCCATACGATCCCATCGCCGATCAAAAGAAACGCGAGAAAGAGATCGAACAACTCGATAAGACCCTGGAGCAATACGAGTGGCTCGCTCATCTATACAGCATCCAGGGAGAGAGAAACGCTCCCCCCGAACAGAAAGCGAAACTGGCCGATACCATCAACCTATCCATCTGCGGAAAAATCGCTTACCAGGAATACCTGGACTCGGATGATTTCGAAAAACGCATCCAACGGCTTAAGGATTTTCTGGTAGGAGGAAAATCGGCCTATGAAAAAATGGCAGGCATGAAAGCCAGCCAGGCGCGCGAACGAATGGCGGCAGCTCAAGCCAAGGCAAAAGAACTCAGCCAAGAAGTAATCGACGCCAACCGTCCGATTAAAACCAAGGTCCACTTTAAGCCGAATGGAACGGAAGCCGTGGAAATCCAAGTCGGCGACGAAAAGCAAGTCGTCAAAGTTAACACTTGGAGCGATTGGTTTACCGTTTATTTCCCAATACTGCCCCTATTCAATATACGGGCGATCTGCCGTTTTTACCCGCAGGTGATCGGGGAGAACCTCTTAAAGGTTTATATGACATCGCCGGATATCGATCCCCGTAAACCGGCCATTGCTATTTCTCATCCTCCCGGTTATTCCAAGGAATTGGTGGATTGGTTGGGACAGCCGTACAAGACCCGCGGCTGGGCGGCGGAAACGCATGGATTGAAAGACGGCAGCCTGGGCGAAGACGGCTTTATCGAAGACCTGTTTTTCGTGATGAAACAACGCGAACAGAAACTCTTCGAGACGTTTGATCGTACGGATAACAACTTTCTGATTTCCGTCTTTTCCGAAACCGACCGCGCCGCTCATATGTTTTACCGCTATATCGATGAAGGTCACCCAAAGTACAACGCGGAAGAAGCCCAGAAATACGGTGACGTTCTCCGGCGCGTCTACAAGCGTATGGATGAAATCGTAGGCCGCATGATGGAAAAGATCGGTAACGATCCCAACACCACACTGATCGTCATGTCCGACCACGGCTTTTCTTCCTTCCGCTACCAGATAGATCTGAACATGTGGCTGGTGAAAAACGGCTTCATGGCAGTCAAAGGAGGCGGTCTGCAACCCACCGATGAAAAGTTGGACGTCCTGCTGACGGGCGGCGATTTGTTCAGTTACGTGGATTGGTCGCAGACCAAAGCCTATTCGATGGGATTGGGACAGATTTACATCAACCTGAAAGGCCGCGAACCGCTGGGAATCATCGAGAAAAGCGAATACGACGCGCTCTGCGACGACATCGCCACGAAACTGGCGGCATTGCAGGACGATCGCGAAGGCCGCAATAACGCCTCCCCCATCGCGGCGGTAAAAAAACGAAACGAAATCTGGGTGGGCCCCTACGGCGACGACGCCCACGACTGCCCCGATCTGCAGGTATGCTTCCATTCTCCCTACCGGGTCGCCTGGCAAACCTGCCTGGGCGGTATCTCGACCGGTAGCATAGTCGACGACAACCTGGAAAAATGGAGCGGCGACCACTGCAGCATGAATCCCGAAGAAGTCCCCGGTATGTTCTTCTGTAATAGAAAGATCAAAGCCCAGGACGTGTCCCTCTACGACTTCTGCCCCACAGTCCTGACTCATCTTGGATTAAAAGTTCCGGAAGGCGTGGAGGGGAAGGATTTAGGATTGTAATCGTTTCGAAACCATTATGTAGTAATAAAATCAAAAACGGACACCAAGTTCGGCATATTCACCGCCCTTGATTCTTATTCGCTAAACCGGTCTTACTAT
>CAZFOX010000377.1:0-5719 GCA_964520565.1 uncultured bacterium
GTCGACTTCGTCGAACACCATGAGAGGAACGGCGTCCGCTTTGCCAAATACGCATTTGATGGCCAGCATGACACGCGAGATTTCGCCCCCGGAAGCCACTTCTTTGAGAGGGCGCGGGGGTTTATCGGGGATGGTGGCCAGGAGGAATTCCACCTCGTCCGCCCCCTCCGGCCCAAACAAAACCGGTTGCGATTCACCGATGTCGATACCGGATGGAGCGAAATGATAATCGACCCGGATATCGAAGCGGGCGGAGTCCATGCCCAGCGGCTTGAGTTCCGCACCGATTCGTTTGGCGATACTCGCCGCCGTTTGGAGGCGGCGGGCATGCAATGCGCGACCTCGCTCGATCATTTCGCCGCGCCATTGCGTTTCCTGTTTTTGGAGCGATTCCCGTTCTTCATCCAGGCGTTCGATGCGGCCGAGTTCTTCCCGGCTGCGGTCGCGGAATTGGAGAATATCGGCGATCGTGGCTCCGTACCGATTTTTGAGATTTTTGATGAGGAAACGCCGCTCCTGGAGGCGATCCAGTTCGCCAGGATCGAACTCCAAAGTTTCCTGGTATCGTTCCAGCTCGCGCATCGCATCGCGCAGAGCGATCGCCGCCGGTTGCCAGGTATCGAGAACCGGTTTCAGCGAAGCATCCAAACGTTCCATCCCGGCCAGGATCGTTTCGAGCCGATCCAGTTCATCCAATAGCGCCGGACCGGATTCCCCGCCTTCATTGAGAGAGCGAAGCATATCACGGCATCCTTCATGAAGTTTTTCCGCATGCTGGATGATCTGAAGGCGAGCGGCGATTTCTTCTTCCTCGCCCTCTCGCAGATTGGCCTCGTCGATATCGCGAACCTGAAAGCGAAGGCCGTCTTCGCGGCGCAAGCGTTCCCGTTCGGTCTCTTCGAGGGATTTCAATTGCCGGCGAGTATCCTGCCAGTTCTGGTAAGCCGCGCGATACCCCTCGAGAAGGCCGGCGCAATCGCCGAACCGGTCGAGGAGGGGACGATAACTCGATTTTTGCAATAGCGATTGATGTTCGTGCTGTCCGTGCAGATCCACGAGCAACAAGCCTACTTCCTTGAGTAGTTTGAGCAGGCATTGCGTGTTGTTGAGGAAGATACGGTTGCGGCCGCTCGGCGAAAAAACGCGTGTGACGATCAGATTGCCGTCTTCCCAGGGAATGCCGGATTCGTCGAGAAGCGTCCGGATCGTTCGCGCCGGAGAGGAACCCGGATCGAGTTCGAACGCCGCTTCCACGATCACGTCCTTATCCGGCTCCCGGGCGATGTCGGCCGAACCCCGTTCGCCCAGCAGGAGACTGAGAGCGCCAACGAGAATCGATTTTCCCGCGCCGGTTTCGCCCGTCAGGACGTTCAATCCCGGATGGAATTCGATGCGGCAGTCCTCGATCAGAATCAGGTTTTTTACATGCAACGACGCCAGCATGGCGGTTCTCTATGCAACGCGTGGATTTACGTTGAATCCTTGTGTTCCGGATAAGCGTATAAGATTGCGTTGTTACGCTTCTCTGAAACAAGAGGATTGCTTGTATCCCTCGGTTTCGCAAGGGCGGAAACGACGCCACTCTTGTCATCCATTCCGTTTCATAGATTCTATCAAGGCGATTTTACGGGTTTATCTCTCAGAATCCCTTTGGAGTCTTGAGAGATGAACTCTCAGAATCGCCATAAAGGAATTTATTTTCTTATCCGAGAGTGGATATACCGAGACCGTCGAGAGGGAAAATTACTGTGGGGGGATTTGTGCCTGAGCCAGCAGGCGATGGAGGTCTCGGGATGAATAGAACGTCGGACTATCTTTTTCGTCCTGCAAACGGCGGTTCCGGATCAGCTGCGCGTATTTGCCCATGACCTTGCCGAGGTACTGCCGGGGGTATGGCCCGCCTTCCTTCAGGCGTTTTTCGAACAGATTGGGGCCGAGATTGTAAGCGTAGATGGCGTGTTCGAGGTTTTGGTAGCGAATCATCAATTGGGTCAGGTAGAGCGTGCCCAGTTCGATGTTACCTTTCAGATTCCGGTAATGAGGGACATCGAATCGTTCGTCGTCGGGAGCGCCGATGATTTTGGGGGATTGCTGAATTTTCTCGGAGAGATAATCGCCCGTGCTGGGCATCAATTGCATCAGGCCTTTTGCGCCTTTGGGAGAGGTAACGCCCGGTTGCATGGAGGATTCCGTGGACATCAGAGCCAGGATCAGAAAAGGATCGTGACCGTATTTTTCACTCGTGTCGTACACCAATTTTGCGATTTGGGTGCGCTCTTTGGGCGAGATGGTATTGGCGCTGAGTTCCTGAATGGCGTCCAGTATTTCCACACGCTTTTCCAGCTGCTTGATTTGCTGGCGGTATTGCTGGATGACGTAATCGCGTTCTTTGATATTGTTACGCAGTTCCAATTCGATTCGGCGCGATTTTTCGAGTTCGTTATCTTTGCGAAAAATCCAATACAACGATCCGCTGGCGTATCCGATCGACGTGATGAATCCCAATAGCAAAAATAAAATGGGAAACCTCACGTACCGATGTTCGGGATGGTTCCCCTTGGCCGGGGAGTGCTTCCGTTTCAACCGATCCAACCAAATAGTCATAATAATCCCTCAAAGGATTTGTATTGCATGGATTTATACTGTCTTGTTGATTTTTTTTCTGTTACATCGATCCGGATGAGGTTATCCTTAGGATGTTATGGTTAGGCAGCAAGGATGCAAAATATATACCTCTTTATGAAAAGCGAAGAAAATTTCGCACAAAATTTTGCGTAAAAAACCGCGCCGATATTAATTTCCCGACTCAACATCGTTATTACGGTATTATCCGCGGTAAAGTAACGGTATCTCAAAATTAATTTACTGTCTGCAAAATATTTCTTCCGGATGAATGCTGCCTTCGAGGACTATCCCGTTTACCCCCTGCTGCCGGTTTGCGGGTCAGATTGACAGGCTATTCTAAAAATGAGACTCGATCGAACGAATCGAGAATCAAAAGAGTGTTGATCCTTGAACAGGAAGAATCATCAAAAGATTATACCTTAAAAACGTCAAGAAGAAAAGGCTTTTTGATCGGAAGACACCTCATGGCTCTTGATGGTTTCGTAATCCGCAATGCGCCAAGCGTTGTCTTCGAAAATGAACTCATATTCCCGGTGCAGAGTCAAGTCTTTCCCGGGCATTTTATGTAGTTCGATGCAATAGATGGACTTTTTGTTGCCGTGCGTTTGCGAGGATGTGATTTCGACGATTTTTTTGGCAATGGGACCCACGTTGCGTCGATCCTGATATTTCCCCATTCTTTGTAGTACGTATTCATTAATATCATTGGTCTTCTTTTTGCGCATGGGGAAGCAATGCGCCAGACAGAAATATTCCGTTTCAAAATCCTGTTTGTTCCACGATTCCACGAAGAGCCGGGCGATTTCTTCGGGGCTTTTGTTGCGCATGGCGTTTTTCTTGGCTTCGTGCTGCGCGTTCAGCGGGTGGTATTCTTCTTCCGCATGCCGGTATTCCAATTCGCGTTTCGAGCGAACTTTGCGCAATAGCGTATCGACGAGTTGATCGTACGTTTCCCGTTCCCGGGTTGTCAAATGACGGGCCGAATAATAGAGCATTTTACCCAGCAAGGAGATCTGTTCTTCTTCGAGCAGAATATTTTCCATGATCGATTCCTCCGTTTTTGCCTTCCCTGCCTTGCCAGGTTATCCTTCCCCATCGAGGGAATCGGAACGATGCCGGCGATTAGAGGTTGATGGTGTACTCCACATCGTCCGTCGTACCCTGGATGCGATCTTTTCCCGCCCCATGCAGGATGACCGTGCGATGATTCATCACTTTCATTTGATAAGGAGTTCCCCAATGATCGCGGGTGATATCCGGAGACACATCGCCGGAATTTTCAAATTCGGCAATATCCCGGGGGAAGCGTCCATTCTGGGTTTGAAACATCATCAGGCTGGTGCGGAACGCGGGTAGATTGAAGGTATCCCTCTCTTCCTTGATCTCGATAAATTTATCGACGGCCACCTTCCCGACCATGCCATCGATGACATCGTATTTTCCATCGGGGGATTTCAAAGCCGTTTTCGATTTATCGATCGCCATGCGCATAAAATTCGCACCTACAATCAGAATCGCGATAAGACCAATCCATTTGAACGTCTTGCCCATTGCCTCCATTTCCTCCTACCTGATATTTTCTTTAATTGAACCGGAAAAAGCAAGCGTTTTTTTTCATTCATTCAAGAAATCGGGGAAGAGAGAAGAAGAGCCGAACCGAAGAAGGGTTCCTTGTCAAAAGAAGCCCGGAAGGATTGTTCGAGAAATGGGTTTTTGTATAATGATTAAAGTCGGGCCAACGATGTTTAAAATTCAGGTATCTGTAAATTCTATCAAGGCTCCAGAAGTATTCAATAATAAGAATCAACTCGCAGAATCGCCTTGAGAGAATATTGGATTCTGGGAATCCGTGAATGAATTTATCCGAAATTCTATCTGAAAAATGTATATCGCTCGATATCCGGCAAAAGAACAAGCTGGACGTCATCGAAGAGATGGCGCAACTGGCCACGCATAGTGGACATGTATTCGATCCACCAGTTCTCGTGGAAGCCTTGATGGCGCGGGAGAGGATTCAAACGACGGGAATCGGGCATGGCATGGCGATCCCCCACGCGACGGCGGAAGGGGTTCGCGGCCTGGTTTTGAGCCTGGGGATTTCCCGGCAGGGAATCGATTTCGACGCATTGGATGGAAAACCCGTTCATTTGATTTTCATGCTGGCAGGCGAACCAAGACTGCAAACCTCCTTCCTCAGTATTCTCAGTAAAATATCCCGTTTCTTTCGAAAGGCGGTCTTTCGGGACGATGTGCTTAAAGCCGCGTCCGCGGAGGAGATCGTGGCCTTGATCCGGGCTCGCGAGGAAGAATAATACCTTTCCCTCTGGATTCAGTCTGCAGAAGGAACTCGACCCATAGTGGACATCCTGGATTGGGAGTATTCAAATTGGATGGAATTACTGGTTATCGTTCTCAATCAGGAGGAATTTCTTGACGATATCCTGGCGGAACTGGTGGAGTTGGAAATCACCAACGCCACGGTGATCGACGGCGTGGCCATGGAACGGATACTCGCCAAGGATGTTCCGCTTTTCGCAGGACTCCTGCAATCCACGCGGGGATCCCGGGCGTTGAACAAGAATATTTTCGCCCTCATTCCGCACAGACAGGCGGTGGATCGGCTTGTAGACGTGCTGTGCGATCTGAACATCGATCTGGCCGATCCCAGTATAGGCGCCTTATTCACCCTTCCCGTCGGATTCGCGCTCTCTTCCGTAAAATCTTCCACGCCGGAATAATTCGAAATCCAATGGCCGTATTTGAGCGATTCTCAAAATACCGTTTTTTTTGAAGACAGAGCGGGTACATTAACGCACAGGCTTTTGAAAACCGCTCAAGTGGCCAGGAAAATCGTGTGCCATGAATGTCGCTCTGGGATTTATTTTTTTGCTCTTTCTTGGTTTCTCCGCTTCCCGAATGTCTCTCTTTCGGGGGCGGCTTTCACTGGGAATGCAATATATTTTTTTCGCGGGGACGGAATTTCTTCTCGTGGGTCTGGCATTGGGACCTCAGGCGGCCAACGTTTTGACCCGGGATGCCTTGTGGCAACTTTCGCCGGTTCTCGGTCTGGGACTGGGCTGGATCGGTCTATTTA
>CAZFOX010000378.1:0-5719 GCA_964520565.1 uncultured bacterium
AAATAGTCCTGCAACAAGCCCATCAAATGGCGCACTTCCAGGGCGGGGCGGCGCCAGTTATCCGAAGAAAAGGCATAGAGAGTGAGGGTTGTGATGCCCAGGGAAGGAGCCGTCTCTACCAGACGGCGGACGGTTTTCACTCCTTCCCGGTGCCCTTCGCTTCGTGGAAGACCGCGTTCCGCCGCCCAACGGCCGTTGCCATCCATGATGATCGCAACATGAAAGGGTACCGATTTTTGAGATAATAAAGTACTTTGTGCCATAAAGTTTAACTCCAAAAAAAGAGATGACTTAACGATTCCGCATGGTTTGAATCAACGCTTCCATGTGCGCCAAGTAGCGTTTCAACGCTTCCCGCCCCGCTTTGGTCAACGCGTATTCCGTTTTGGGAACCCGCCCGTCGAACGTTTTTTTGCAAGCGATATAATCGGCCTCTTCCAGTTTCCGCGCATGCACGCTGAGATTGCCATCCGTGGTGCGGAGTATCTTCTTTAATTCGTTAAAACTGAGAGATTCGTTGACGGCCAGCGCGCTGACGATCCCCAATCGGATGCGTTCGTGGATCAGCCGGTCCAACCGGGTTGGATCGGACTTGGAATTCATGACATGCACGACCCGCAATCCTTCCGGCGCAATGGTTCGCTCTTCTTTCTGAATTTTTCTTTGAGTGTTGTTTTTAACCACCGTACCTCCAGGCGATGATCCCGCCAAACAGAAGATGCAATCCTCCAAATCCAAACGCCAGGATGGCATTCGCCCATCCCGGCGGAAGAAACAGAGATACGATACCGGTTAGGATAAAACATAACCCCATCACCGGGACAACCCGGACGGCAAACGCGCCGCCGGTAAAAATACCGATGCCGTACAGCAGCAGCCAGAGGGAAGGCAGAATGCCGATCTCTTCGTGTTGGAATAGAACCACCGTCAAGGGGATTCCCGCCGCGATGGGAACGAGCAGATTCAACATGAAGCGGCCTCCCGCTCCGGCCCAGAGAGAAATCTGCGCCCGGCGGGCTTTGTATTTCATCGCCCACATACCGAGTGTGAATGCCACCAGGGCTTCTCCCAGCCAGAGGAACAGCCATTTTTCCAAACCGGATATTTGCATGGCCGTTCCGGCGGCGATCAGCGCCGTCCCTCCAACGCCGATCATTCCCCATCCGGGCACGGCGGTGAACGAGGCGGATCGTTCCATCATCTCCCGGATGAACCGCAAATCCTGGGCGGCGTGAATGTGAAGCGCGGGAGTGTCCGCCGATTCCAGTGGGAAACTTCGATGAATCACCATCCCATAAACCCCTTTCGGCATTGCCAAGTACTTTATTATACAAAGTCGATCTGGAAAAAAAGAGAAGTTTCTCTTTTTCAATAACGAAGTGAATGGTGTAAAGTAACCGGATTTTTTCCCTCGCCCTCACCCCGGGGGGCGAGGGAGTGCTTCGCTTCGCTCGCAATCATGGAAAAGCAGAACCCGGGATTTCTCCCGGGTTCTTTGTTCCTTCGATGGGAAATCTATCCGGCTTACGCCAGCGCTTCCGCCACGATTTCGGCGATATCCTTGACCTGTACCTTGTCCTGAACGCCCTCTTCCTTGACGCCGTCTTCGAACATGGTCATACAGAACGGACAGGCCACCGCGATGGTCGAAGGATTGGTCTTGAGCGCTTCCTGGGTGCGTTCCAGATAAATGCGCTTGCCTTCCAGTTCCTCCATCCACATGCGTCCGCCACCCGCGCCGCAACAGAAACTCTTTTGCCTATTGCGTTCCATTTCCAGGGGTTCCACGCCGCCATTGGCGGAACGCAGAACGCCGCGAGGCGCTTCATAGATATCGTTGTAGCGTCCCAGATAGCAGGAATCGTGATAGACGGTGCGGCCATTTGCCTTGGGAGAGAGTTTGATCTTCCCTTCGCGGATGAACTGCGCGATCAATTCAGAATGATGGATCACTTCGAATTCCGCGCCGTACTGCCGGTAGTCGTTCTTCAGCGTGCTGTATCCATGCGGGCAGCAGGTGACTATGCGTTGAATACCGTATTTATTGAACGTGGCGATATTGTCGACCGCGATCTTTTCAAATACGTATTCGTTGCCCAACCGGCGCAGCGAATCGCCACAGCATTTTTCCTCGTTGCCGAGAATGCCCCACGTCACGCCCGCTGCCTTCAGAATGCGCGACATGGCCACGGAGATACTGCGGCTGCGCGAATCGTAAGCGCCCGAACAACCCACATAGAACAGGTAATCGATTTTCTTGCCTTGTTCCACGAGGTCTTGAATCAGCGGGATATCCAGATCCTGCGTCCATTTGGTTCGGTCGGTCGGGGCGATACCCCAGGGATTAAAACGCTGTTCGCTGTTTTCAAAGAAAGTCAACAATTCATCGGGAAATTTGGCCTGTTCCATGACCAGATGGCGGCGCATCTCGACGATCTTGGGTACGTGCTCGATAAAGACGGGACACTCCATCATACAGGCTCCGCACGTGGTGCAGGCCCAGAGCGCCTGTTCGGCCACACTATTGCGGCGGTCGCCACCGATCAGCGGAACCCGCAACGTTGCATCGTCCGGCGCGGGGGCCAGGGTATCGAATCGCCGTGTGGCGAGCAGATCGTTCCCGTTTTCAAACAGGTTGTATTTTCCCTGATGTATCAGCTCTTTGGGATTCAGGAGTTTTCCCGTGGCGTTGGCGGGGCAGGCCGCCTGGCAACGCCCGCATTCGGTGCAGGACATGAAATCCAAGAGTTCTTTCCAACTGAATTGGGTGATTTTGGATATCCCAAATTCCTCGCCTTGTTCGAACGTCAGGCGGGGAACCGTCCGCACGAACGAGAAGGCGCGGAAGAAGCAGTTGGGGATAGCGGTCAGGACATGCAAGTGTTTGCTGTAGGGCAGGTAATTCAGGAATACCAACAGCACGATGGCATGAATCCACCAGGAGAAACTCTTCCAGAAATGAGCCGAGCCGGTGGAGGCGAAAGTGCCCGCCAGCGCTTTGGACACCGGCATCCAACCGTCCCACTCGGTTTCCTGCAAAGCGATTTCGCCCGCGTGATAGCCGAAGTAAAAGATCATCAGCAGGGCGATCAGGGAAAGGATGAAGAAGGCGTCGAAGGTGGGATCGATATGCGCGGGACGGAAGAAAATCCGGCGGGCCGCCGCCACGACGACACTGATCAGAACCACGATGGACATGATTTCCGTCAATACCAATAGCGGCCCATAGATGTACTCGCCGAGAAAGGCGAAGGTGAATTGGGGGAAAAGACCCGACACCAGAAATTCAGTGTTCATCATCAGCAGGGTCATGAATCCCCAGAAGATGAGAAAGTGATTAATTCCGTACGGCGTTTGGATGACCCGCAGTTGCCCAAAGGCATAGGCAACCATGTTTTTGAAACGGTCAAATAGTTGATCAAATCGGTTCTCCCACCGCCCCAGGCACAGGAGCGCGAAGAGGCGATAGGCGTTTCGGCAGAAAAAGCCGATGGCGAAAAGGAATAAAAGGACATAGATGATTCGGCCCACAGTCATTCTTTATTCTCCACGTTATACAGCGGCCAGGGTTTTTTCATCCGCCGTTTGCTTTTGTTTTTTCACCTGTTCGATCACAGCCGGGACGATTTCGAACAAATCCCCGACGATTCCCAGATGGGCGACGTCGAAAATCGGGGCGTTCTTATCCTTGTTGATGGCGATGATGTATTCGGAGGATTGCATGCCTACCAGGTGCTGGATCGCGCCGGAAATTCCACAAGCGATGTATAGTTTTGGGGATACCGTCTTTCCGGTTTGCCCGACCTGATGTGCGTGCGGCATCCAACCGGCGTCCACGGCGCTGCGGGAACTGCCCACTTCGCCGCCCAGCAGCCGGGCCAGTTCGCGGAGCATGTTGAAATTCTCCGGGCCCATCATGCCGCGTCCGCCGCTGACGATGATTTTCGCACCCGCCAGGTTGACGTTACTGTCCGATTGCATGGGGATGATTTCCAGAATTTTGGTGGTGATGACGTCTTCGGCCAGATCGAACGGCTCGCGAATCACCTCGCCACTGCGTCCCTCGCGGAACTCGGGCTTGGCCATGACGTGCGGGCGTACGGTGGACATCTGCGGCCGGGCGGTTTCGGTCAGAATGGTGGCCATGATGTTTCCGCCGAACGCGGGCCGGGTCTGTTCCAGAAGCCGGTCGTCCAGGCTGATGGAAAGGCCGGTGCAGTCGGCGGTCAGGCCGGTTTTGAGATGCGTCGCCACCGCGCCTGCCAGATCGCGCCCCTGGCCGGTTGCGCCGACCAGAACGACTTCCGGTTTGTATTTACGGATCATATTCAGGCAACCGTGCAGATAGGATTGCGTCCGGTAATGTTTCAGAACCGGATCGTCGAGGACGTAGACTTTATCCGCACCGTAGCCAAAGGCTTCCTGGATGAGGGTATCCACCCGCTCGCCGAGCACCAGCGCCGCCAGTTCGACGCCCAAGGCCAGAGCTAGTTTCCGGCCTTCGCCCAACAGTTCCCATGAGACCGAATGGGCAGTTCCATCGTGCTGTTCGACCACGACCCACACGCCGCCGTCCCAGCCTTCAATCGCGGCTCTCACGACTTTCTTTTCATCGGCCGTTTCTTTTTTACTGTACTCTTCGAGAATCTTCTGTTCGTCGGGCGTATAGAACATTTCGAGTGCACCCGCCGGACAGACTTTGATACATCGCTGGCATCCATTGCAGGCCGCCAGATTGATAACCGGCTCGCCGTTTTGGTTCAGTTCGATAGCGCCCGGGCCGCATGCAGCTCTGCAGGTATCGCCGCAGGCGATACATTTTCCTTCAATATACCGGGCTTTTCCTCGAGGTTTTCTAGGACGCTTTTCATCCGCCATGATTCTTTTCCTCGTTTATCTTTCCATGCTTTTTTTGTCGTTTTTAAACTCGGTTTCCGGTTGGAATCCCTGCCGTGGATTGTTTTAATCCACCGTCAGGATATCCCACTCGTTCAGTTTGGCGACCATGAGGTTCACCGCCGCCTCTTTCTGGTTTCCTTCGCCGTTGACGATCTCGCCTTTTTCACGCTGGGGGGCGAAAATCTTGCGTACCTGAGTGGGCGAGCCATTGAGACCGATGATTTTCTTGTCCAGTTTCATGACGTCGTTGGACCAGACCGGCAACAGAGCTTTTTCCGCCGCGAGCCGCGCCGGTACGGTGGGATACCGGGGACGATTGATTTCCCGAACCACGGTCACCAGGGCGGGCAGGCTCGATTGGACGATTTCGTATCGATGTTCCAGTTTGCGGCGGACGGTGATGGTCTTCCGCTGAAGATCGATTTCCTGAATCCGATCGACCAGAGTCAACTGGGCGAAGTTCAGCCGGCAGGCGATTCCCGGCCCGACTTGCGCCGTATCGCCGTCGATAGTCTGCATTCCGCAAAAGACCAGATCGACAGGCGATTCTTCTTCCAGCTTGCGAATGGCTTCGGCCAACACCTGGCTGGTGGCCAGCGTGTCGGCTCCGCCGAACGACCGGTCGCTTAACAAAATGGCGCGGTCGGCTCCCAGCGAAAGCGCCCGCCTTAGCACGCGTTCGGCCGTGGGCGGTCCCATGGATATGGCGGTCACCCGGCAATCGTACCGATCCTTCATCCGGAGCGCTTCTTCGAGCGCGTGGGTGTCAAAAGGATTGGTGATAAAGGGTATCCCTTCTCGCACCAGGGTGTTGGTCTGG
>CAZFOX010000379.1:0-5711 GCA_964520565.1 uncultured bacterium
CGTTGTATAAGTTCGTCGTAATTTCATAAGTATCGCTCCTCGTCTGCCTCGATATGTTTCCTATATAAATAGACAACGAGTCAGCTCACCGAGGAGTTTACATCAGTCATGCCATAAAATGGAGAGAGAATGATCCGATTCCCTTATTCTGCATGCTCTTCGAAAGGTATCGTGAGAAAAGAAAGCTGTCAAGTTACTGAGTGTATAATTTCATAAAAACAGGAGAAATACTCACTATTGCTTTGAAATATAAAAGGTTACGCAGAGATAACGGATCGGGTTATGAATTACATATCTTCAACATGAAAAAAGAAGATTCAAATAAGAGAGGTTAAAAATAAATTCCAAACCCAGCCAGAAATAGTAGAGTGGTTCTCATAATTACATTCCTATTCGCGTCTCGATAAAGCCGGAAATGATCGGCTTTTTCGAAGATGGAGCATGATATTAACGCATAAATAATTTGAGAACCGCTCTAGATATTCAGATATCTGAAGTTTTTTTTAGCTCTGGAAGTATTTTAAGAAATAAATTCATAGAATTCCTTTGAAAAAATCTATCCAAATTCTCTTTTTCATTCGCCTTCTTCGGATAATTTCTTCAGATAAGCGGTCGTCGCCCGTATTCCGATGGAACAAGTTGTCACACCATCAAATGGATCGGAATCATCGCCGAGGCGATCCTTATATCGATAGAAAATTCCCGTGGTCGGTTCCTGTCCTGTGTCATTCAGAAAGAGACGAAAAGTCGATTTTTTCGTCGGTCGGATGGCTTGCAATTGGATCGTTGCCAAGATCCCTTGGGATCGAACCGGTCTTTTCATTGCCTTCTTCCGGTAATCGATGATTCCTTTTTGTTTATCGACAATATTCAGGATGGGGAAATCCAATCCGAAATTTTCACCATATTCCTTATCAGCGATATTGATCCCGTTCGAATAATCGTCACCATCCACCGGTTCAAAAAAACGAGGATTATAGGCGATTAACAAGTAGATCGTATCAAACGCTTTTTTATCCTGATTTTGAAGCACAATGTCAACATTGACAATATCACCGACATTCACCATTTCTTTTCGGGGAACCAAAGAAAGCAGGATGTCCGAACCTTCTTCATCGATATTCCCCGATGGTTCTCCAGCCTTTGAAATAACGGGTTGACGTTGCGCCTGTTCGAATGTGGCAAAGATGGGAAGATCGAGATTACTTACACCATCCGCCTGACTGAAGCGAGTTCCCAATTGATCCAAATCGTCCAGGGAAAGCCGGGTAAAGGGTCCTTGAGAAGCGTCTTTTTGATCGGGATCGACAAAGAGGAAGGAAACCTTTGTCGTAATTTCGCGTAAAGGAATAAAAGTAAGAGGAATAACCTTGCCCTCTGTTGCTAGGGGTACCTGGCTAACTTTGGCATCGAAAAGAATTAAACCGCGGTTGGAATCCACAATATTTTGCGTTATCTGAAAAGCCGTATCTGCCGCCAGAAAACCACTCTTTTTCTCATTCTCAGCAGAAGACACAGAATGGATTGCGGATGGAATTGGCAGAGACGCTGCATTCTGCCATTTTTCTTCGTTCTTCTGTCCGGTCGTCAATAGTAGATCCTGAGGATCGTATTGAATGAGAAACGCCAGGCGATCGAATTTCACTTTTTTCTTATTCGAAAGAACGACATCCACCGTAATCGGTTGATTCAGAATTGCATACGAACTGGATGGATTCAAATAAAGAGTGGCGTTTTGGCGGATTGGTTCTTCGGTAACCGTCCGATGAATAACGTTTCTTGTATAGTTACTAGAAGGGCCGCGGGGAGAAACTGCCTGGCCAGGTTGTCCACCCTGGGGTGAAACGGGCAGAGAGAGATTCGGATTGATAGGTGAGGTATTGGCAGGAGGATTCATCGCATTAGCCGGTTGGATGCCGGGCGATTGCAAATTCGAGGCACCTCCGGCACGGGAAGAATTCAGTTGATTACGTCCACTCAGCGAACCACGTTGGGAAGCCGGATTCGCCACAGAGGAATCGTCCGAAGTGGAACTATTGGATCGACTGCGCAGAGAGCGGTTTCTCCGTAAATTTAGTTGGTCGGGATTGTTCGATGAATTTTGGGTATTTCCTTGAAAATTGGATAGATTCTGCTGCAGATTGGATTGATTGTATCCCGGATTGGTATTCACCGGTACGCGGTTGTATTGCGCAACCGCCGGCATCGCCAATCCCAGGCACGCTCCCACCAAACACCCAATGATATATAAATGCACTCGTCTTGGATTCATAACGCCACTCTCCGTAAAAAACCTAGCCAACGATATTTAAAATTCGGGTGTCAGCAAATTTTTTCAAGGCTCGAAACTCATTCTGAGAGATAAACTCGAAGAATCGCTTTGAAAGTATCTATATAATCAAAGAACGAATAAACCTCATTTCCGGTTTCTAGAAATTCCAGAAATTGAAATTTAAAAAAATTACCAAACTCCGATCTCTGTTCAACTCGCGGAGTTTTTCCGAATAGACACGATCAGCCATAGTGTACAGTAGGAAGGAAAAAAGAGAAATTACTTATTCACTTTTTCCTGTACTTTTATGTTATGCAATTGATATTTTTCGATTTTTCGATCCAGTGTCGGACGGGAAATTTTCAGAATGTTCGCAGCCTGACTTTTGTTAAAACGGGTGAATTCCAAAATACGCAAAATATGCCTCTTCTCCGCTTCATCCAGGGAAAGAATCTCCAACAATTCGTCTGCCTTGGTTTCCGTTTTATCTTCACTGGAACGCGCCGATTCCGCAAGATGGATATCCAGCGGGATATGTTCCAGCCAAATCGTGTCCTGTGCCTCGTTCATTAAGACCGCACATTTAACGACGTGATGCAATTCCCGGATGTTGCCCGGCCAATCGTGCCGCATAAGAAACTGCAACGCGGCATCCGAAATCCCCTCGATATTTTTATGGTATTGCTTGTTGTAAATTTTGATAAAATAATCCACCAACAAGGGGATATCTTCTTTTCGATCGCGCAGAGGAGGGATATCCAAGTGGACTTCCTTAAGACGGTAATATAAATCCTGGCGGAAGTTGCCTTCTTGAACCATACCGTATATTTGTTGGGTACATGCCGTAATAATCCGCACATCAATCGGGATGGGCTCCCCACCACCGATTCTCTCTGCGACGCCCTCTTCCAAAACGCGCAACAATTTAGCCTGAGTTGTATTGCTCATATCGCCGATTTCGTCGAGGAAAAGCGTCCCGCCTTGCGCCTGCTCGAATTTCCCTTTGCGAGAATAAACAGCGCCCGTAAAAGCGCCTTTCTCGTGACCGAAGATTTCGGTTTCCAGCAGGGCATCCGGCAAGGCCGCGCAGTTGACGCAGACAAATCGGCCATTGGCCCGATCGCTGGCATAATGGATGGCCTGCGCCAAAGTTTCTTTGCCGGTTCCATCTTCCCCGGTGATCAGAACCAGCATATCCGATTTGGCGATCCGTTGAGCGGTTCGGATGATCTGCAGCATCCGTCCGCTTTTTGCTATGACTTGGCTGAAGGTAACTTTTTTCCTTGTCATGGATGTCACTTCCCGCAAGAAATATCCATCAACAATCCGCTGTCAGGTTACGACAATCCATCATGATTGTCAAGAAATATTACACGAAAAAATCAAAATTAGAATAAAAAATAGGGGGAACTTGTAAAGATTAGGGGTTAAAACGGATAATTACGAATCAATCCATTCCCCAAAAAGATGTGGATGAAAACGAAAGAGAAAGAAGAAATTTATTTTTATACCTTGATCAATATCTCCACACTGTAACAGAAAACATTAACGCATCGGTGGTTTTTCCGGTTCAATTTGTTGAACCGTTTTAGCGACTACACAATCGACATCGGATTCGCAGCAATGAATCCCCCCTTGAAATCCACAAGCGATGCAAAGTTTAGTGGCAATTTCACCATCATCGATGAAATCCGACGTTCGACGGTTTCGGGACGCAAACGCTGCAAAATACGGTGCAGACGCAATTCCGTTTCAGAAATCAGGTCGTCGGCTAATTTCCGTCCTTTCTCTGTGAGACGGACATAAACCGTTCTGTGATCGTCTCCTTTATTAAACCGTTCCACCCATCCGACACTTTCCAGGCGATTAACGGCTTTCGTGGCGCCAGATATGGTATGTCCCAATCCAACAGCAATTTCGCCAATCGTGGTGTTATCATTCAGGATCAAGAAGCGCAATGCGTCCGCCTGCGAATCGGTCACTTTGACACCAACCTTTCGCGAAAGAACCTCGCCGCTTGTGGCCTGCCGCACGGCTGCTGCAAAGAGAATCAAACGCCTTGAAAGTTGACGATAGTGAAGCGAAAGGGCTGGTTTTGTACTCTCCAACGCCATTATGAACCCCTTTTAGCGTCAGGCTGAGAACGACGATCCACAACCACAGCTCTGTGCGGCGTTTGGATTATCAAACGTGAAACCGCTTCCGTTCAGACCATCAGCGTAATCGATGGTTGTACCCGACAAATAAAGAAGACTTTTAGTATCGATGAATATTTTCACATCCTGAATCGTGAAAACACGATCTTTTTCCTGCTGATTGGTTTCAAAATTCAATGAATACGAGAGGCCGGAACATCCACCTCCCCGGACACCGACACGGAGACCGGTTTCTTCGGGAAGACTTTGAGCCTGGATCAAACGTTTGACTTCGGTTGCCGCTTTTTCCGTAAGATGGATCATATCAGTTTCTCACTTTTCTAAATATGCTAAATCACTGTAAAATAGCGATTTAGGAAACATATACAGTATTATTCCCTATTATATTCGATATACTTGACAATGTCAAGTATATCGGAAAACGATTTATGAAAGACATGCTAAGCACTCCTCGTAAACAGCGTACTCGATATGGGGGGATTGATTCGAAAGGGTATTCCTTCAAAATAAAGCACGACCGGAATCACGAACACGGTTATTTATTGAACGATCCAAAATAACCATTATCAAAGTAATCCGTTATGCCTAAAAAATCAACGTGGAATACGTATATCACGAATCGGCTATCGACGCGGCGGGATGAGAATACTTTTCGAGCTCTGCGGGTATTCGATTCACTGCAACCCGGTTATCTGATCGATAAAGATAAACGGTTTTTGAATTTATGCGCCAACGATTATCTGGGATTCGCTTCCGATCCAATTGGATTGGAAGAGGGGAAAATATTGGCAGAAGTGCTTCCCTGCGGTGCGGGAGCCTCGCGTCTGGTGACTGGGAATCTGGCCATTCATGAAGAACTGGAAAAATTATTGGCCGAATGGAAAGAAACAGAAAAGGCGTTGGTTTTTGCATCAGGATATCAGACCAATACCGGTGTGATCGCCGCTTTAGTGGGAAAAGGCGATGTTATTTTCGCGGATAAATTGAATCACGCTTCCCTGATCGATGGTTGTTTATTATCCGGAGCGTCGTTTCATCGTTATAAACATAACGATGTGGAGGATTTGCGCTCTTTACTCCAAAGCAAACGGGGAAGCAAGAAATTGATCGTTACCGATGGCGTTTTTTCCATGGATGGCGACATCGCACCGATTCCCGAATTATCCAAACTCGCGAAACGATACGGCGCATTACTACTCATCGATGACGCCCATGCCACCGGTGTGTTAGGCCAGAACGGATCCGGTACGTTATCGCACTACGGGATTCCCTGGGAAGAACAC
>CAZFOX010000380.1:0-5691 GCA_964520565.1 uncultured bacterium
GAATCAAGAATATGGCGAAAGTCAGTCCCCAGGCCGAGATCGAATCGCCCGATCCCTGCGTTCGAACTTTCTGTCTGACTCGGTATGGATACGAATGCGGCCAGGATCGAATCATGCGCCAGGTTCCCGTGACTATTTATTATTTCAACATGAACGTCTGCGGCTGCCAGGGTCCGGCCTGTGGAATTCCAGCCGCTGCAGTGACCGGCGGAACCGGGCCGGGAACCAGCACCTATACCGGCCCCGGTGTTCCCGGCGTGGTACAGGAGGATTTCGTGGTAGGCAACGGCGTTCCCTGCAATCCATGCTTGATGGCGTTGGGAGAGGCGACGGTCGATTGCTTCCTTGAAAAAATCATCCTCAACGCGTTGGGAGTGACAGATGTTGGGAAGTGCGGTTGGAAGGTGCTCAAGGGAACCTACAAAGGATTCTCTACCTGTAACGAACAGGGACTTGGTTGGAAGTGTTTGAAGGAACTCTCCAAGGCGGGCGGCGATATCGCAGCCGCTTGTGGCAAGGCAGCCGGGAAAACCATCGCCAAGCCAATTCTTCTCTTATGGGATATCGTGAAATGCGGCGATAAACTCTACACCGCTTACGAGAAAAAGTGCAGCGATCTCACAGCGAAGATTGTCGCACGTCTGAGAGATGCGGGGTACACGGTTTCTCCCGCTTCGTCTTATTCGTCTCTCGATGCCGCCATGGCACAGTTCGAGAAAGACCTCAACGATCTGCGCAGTCTCCGCGATGCGTTAGTCGAATTCTTCGGCGATCCCGTCTGGATTCAAGTGATACCCGAAGAGAGCGAAATTCTGTCCGCCTGGCTGGAGATGTTCGATGGATTGACCGCAGATGCGAGCGAAGAAGATGCGTCGATTTCCGCTTCGGAAAAATCCGCTCTTCTGGCGATGCCTTTCCCCTCTACGATAACCGCCGAAATCGCCGTAGCCTTTATCGATCGGTGGAACCGCAGCATTCAGTACTGGAAATCCGGCGTGTTCGAAGAGAAAGACGTTCCCGCCGGACAAAATACCAACTTTATCGTCCAGTCGCGGCTCGTTGTCGCGTGGCAAGCGATCGAAACAGCGGCGGAAGACAATGAAGCCAGTGGAAACGAAGAATTCTTCAGTTCCATCCAGAAATCATACCAACGTCTGCAAAAATCTTACGAGAAGGCGATGAGTGATGAAGAAGAAGGCGTTTGTGCTCGCGTCCGTATTCGCATCGAGCAGGAAGCGGTCATGACCCGTTCCGCCTTTCTCGCCATTCTCGAATTGGACAACAACAGTGAAACCTCGTTGCTGGAAAATGTCTTGGTGGATATTTCAATCCGCGATGCTAACGGCGCGATTCGCAACGAGCGTTTCGGGATCAAAGACCCGGTATTGTCGGGAATATCCAGCATGGACGGCACAGGCTCCGTAGCGCCGCGCACCACTGCTCGCGTCGAATGGACGTTGATCCCCGCCTCCGACGCCGCTCCCGAAGGTCCTACGCAGTACTTCGTCGGCGGCCAGTTATCTTATCGCATGGAAGGGAATGACGTGACCGTTCCGTTGTTCCCCGATACGATTACCGTCATGCCCGATCCGCGTCTGGTTGTGAAATATTACCATCAGAAAGATGTGTACAGCGACGATCCATTCACGGCTGAAGTGGAACCGGCGGAGCCGTTTTCGCTGGGTTTAATGATGAGCAACATTGGCAAGGGAATCGCGAAGAACGTGCAGATCACTTCTTCGCAGCCGCAGATCGTGGATAACGAGAAAGGCCTGCTGATCGACTTCGCCATTATTGGGACGCAAGTAGGCGAGGAGGAAATTACGCCTTCGCTCAAGGTGAATTTGGGCGATATCGAAGCAGGCAAATCGGCGGTGGCCCGCTGGTTGATGACCTCCACACTTCAGGGTAAGTTCGTCGATTACCAGGCGTCTTACGAGCATATTGACGGGATGAATAATCCCAAACTCTCGCTTATCGACAGCGTGGAGATTCACGAGTTGATTCATATTGTCCGCGTGGATAATCCTCAGGACGACCGTTTGCCCGATTTTCTGGTCAACGACGTACCGGACGACGACAACCTGCCGGATACCATTCACAGTAGCGAAGGAAACCTCCTGCCCGTGCAGGTCGTGCGGGATGCGCAAGTTAACGGATCGACCCGTTCGGATGTGGTGGAAATGACGTTAAAAGTAACTCTGCCGCAGGGCTGGGTGTATCTGAGGATCGACGATCCCACCGCCAATCAGCATACTCTCCAACATGTATTGCGTTCCGATGGTTCTGAAATTCGTGTGAACGATAATGCCTGGACGACCCATCGCATCAAACGTCCAAAGGGACAGGCCGCTTATAATGAAGACTACTTCCATCTGGTCGATTACCGGGGATCGGGCGGTGAAACATCTTATACTCTGATCTTCCAGCCGGGGAAGGCGATTCCTCCCACGCCGACTGTTGCACCGATGTTGACTCCCATCCCCACGCCGGAATTCGCCACACCGACGCCGGTATCCATCGAGCCGGAGGCAACGCCTACGCCTACGCAACCGGGTAGCGGTTGGCCCACTTTAACGCCGACGCCGGTTGTAATCGCGCCTGCCGAACCGCTTATGATATTCGAATTCGACCGGGCTTCGCTCGATGAGGACGGCTGGATGGAAATACCGGGTGGATTCCTGAGCGTCACTCCCGGAACGACGCTTCCAGTCGATTTCGTTCCCGGTTTGTTTACAACTTCCGCCGATCGGAAAGGTTTGATCGTAGCGGTCAAACCGGGAGAAATCACGTTCCTTGGAACTCGCGAGCCCATCCAGACGGAGGGGAAGCCGGTTCTGGTTCGCGCTGTATTCCGGTCCAACGGTGCGGGGGCGCAGGTGGTTTTGGGAGCGCTCAAGGGCTCTCTCGGTGGGCAGAACCTGGACGGTTCTATTGCATGCAATATATATCTTTCTTCCCAAAGCCTGATGGAGAAAGAGGGGCAGATATCCGTGGTTTATTATCCCGATTCCGGCGAGATCGTCACTCCGCTGATCCAAATCTCCGGAGGAGGCGACAAGCAGGTGAATGTCTGGATCGACCGCCTGGAAGTTTTCCTACTACAACCTTACCAGAATTATCCGGGAGAACTTTTCGACGATCTTCGATAGACCGAAAAATGGGCGGATCGAGAAAGAGGGGTTGAATGGCATGACCGTTCAATCCCTCTTCGGTGTCTGGCGATTGGTTTCGATATATGGGGTGAAAGCGATTGGGGAGAGTATAAAAAATGGTACGATTCCATTTAGGGATGTGAAGAAAATTTGGGAATATCAATGTTGAACAAATAGAGTCGTTTACTGAGCCGAGATGGGCAGGATTTTTTTTGTGAGAAGGGAAACGATTTTTTAATGTTGGTTTCTGTTTTCTTTCTTTTTTTTCTATCCGTTTTTTCGGGAGTTTTTTTCTTTTTATGTTGGGCGCGCCCAACTTGGATTGGACGCAGACGCATTGACTGCCGTACAGTCTGTGACCTTTCTTTTCCTCGCCTGGTAAAAAGAAAGGTTGCTTGAGCGATTTTCATTAATACGTTTTATTCTGCGTTTCGAAAAAGCTAGAAAAGAATGGCTTTTTTGAAGACAGAGCGTGAAAGCAAACGAACGTACTTTTGAGAACCACTCTCACTGCGCGTCCCGGGAATCCTTGGCCAAGGAATTACTTCCCTATCTATAGGGCAGGGGACGATTTAAAAAGTGTGTTAATCTGCGAATTTGAGTTTGGATGCGGTTTTATGCTTTTTTTATGAATCGATCGGGTGAAAGGGGATTTTATCCGAAGCACGGATGGGGGTAGATGAATGGATGACGCAGATTTGGGGTGTGAGGATGGCCGGGGGCTTCTATACGATGCAATTGGCTTTAAAGAGACTTCTTTTAATATTTTGTTTATTTTAGCATCCTAGCCAAAGATATTTGAAATTTTGGTATTTGCGAATTCTTTCAAGTTGCCCACAATATTTTCTGAAATAAATTCTTAGAACTACCTTAAATGACACAATCAGAGGTTTTGGAATGGAATTTTTCGTAAGTGCTTGATTTTATTGGAGCGGGAGGCGGGGGTCGAACCCGTAACCCTCAGCTTGGAAGGCTGTTCATATGGGTTTTTTTACCTATTGTTCTCTTTTGTTTTCTTTTCTCTAACAGGCTAAAATTGTTGATCTTAGAAAAAAGTGCTTTTCATCCCCCTTTTCTTCCTTTTCTCGATTTTGTACCCTTCCGTGTAACCAAATATGTAACCAGTTTTTTTTGCTAAAACACTCAGCCCGGAAAGCTGATGCATACCGCCGACCTCCTCGAAAACCGGGTTACATGGATGAAAACGGATGGAAACCTCGATGGCCTTCAGCCTATGGGCTGAGGGAACCGGTAGGAAAAACGATCATGGCATATCTGGTGAAGCGCGGGCAGACTTGGTACGTTCGTTACAAACGGGACGGGCAAATGAAATGGGTATCCTGCCGAACGTCCAGTAAGAAAGTGGCGGAAGAGGTTCGGCTCAAATACCAGAACTTCGAAGCGAAGGGCTTTCACGACCTGGACCGGAAAAGGAAAGGCGTCTCCCTGGAAGATTTCCTCGAAGTCCACCTCAAACACGCCGAAACCACCCATTCCCCCGGATGGCTCAAGAACAAGCGGCTCATCTTCAAAAATTTTCTGATTCCATTCTTCGGGGATAAAACCCTTCTCACCCAGATTACCAAAGCCCGGATCGAGGACTATCGAGCGGAACGGCTCAAAACGGTCAGCCCTCGAACCGTCAATATCGAGATCAACTGTCTTATGGCCATGCTTCGCCATGCCATCGATCGAGACGAACTGGAAGAGGAATACCTTCCCAAGATCAAGAAACTTCAGGAAGCGCATGGCCGGCTTCGCTTCCTCGCCAGAGAGGAAATCGCGGCGATCCGGGAAGCGGCGCACGCGCACAGCCCGGAAATGGAAGCCTACGTCCTTTTGATGTTGTTCGCCGGTCTGCGATCCGGGGAGGCTCTATCCCTTCGCTGGGAGGACGTTGACTTCGAACAGAAGATGCTCTATATCGCCCCGCGGGCGGACTGGAAGCCGAAAAGCGGGAAGGGTAGGGTAATCCCCATCCCGAAGGATTTATACTCCTTCCTGGGCGCGCGCCGGTTGGATATCCCCGACGCCGTCCTGGTAGTCCACGGCCATACAACCCCGTACATGGTGAAACGCCGGTTTCAAGCCATCGTCATAGCGGCGAACCTGCCCACGACCGGCGAGAAGGCGGTTACTGCGCACGTTCTGCGGCACACCTACGCTTCCTACCTGGTCATGCGCGGAGTACCGCTGTACACGGTTTCCGCCTTTTTGGGGCATACCACCGTAAAGACCACCGAAATCTACGCTCACCTCGCCCCCGATCACATGAAAGCGGCCGTTCAGGAGATCGACTATTTGTGAAAGGATAGATTCTCATCATGCCGGAAATATCGCGTTTCTTTGGGATATCGGTTTATATGCATTTCAATGACCATGCGCCGCCACACTTTCACGTCTACTATGGAGACCAAAGCGCGGCTATCGGCATCGATCCCATTCGATTGTTGAAAGGACATCTTTCCCCCCGTGTGTTTGGGCTGGCGGCAGAATGGGCTATAATTCATCAACAGGAATTGATGGATAACTGGAA